>JAHJDS010000074.1 GCA_018812395.1 Pseudomonadota bacterium | reverse complement strand
CCGAGCATGTAGAAGGTCCCGTGGGCCAGGTTCATCACCCGGGCGATGCCGACCATCAGGGTCAGGCCCACGGCCAGCATGGCGTAGACCGCGCTGGCCACCGCTCCGTAGACTAGTATCTCAACCAGCAACGACTCAGATCCCTTGGGCCGGGCGCGGAGCGCCCGGCCCGTTGAGGACGGTTACTTCAGCCAGGGCGGATTGACGAACTTCGAGGTGGCGAATCCCTTCGGCCACAGGATCACCCACCGGCCCCCCGCCTGCCACTGGGTGATCAGGAAGGGGATGTACTTGGGCGAATACAGAGCGTCGTGCGTCTTCTTGTCAAAGACGACCCGACCGGCGGTGCCCGTGTAATCGGTCCGCTCCAGGGCCTTGATCAGGGCGCCGGTCTTGATGCTCTTGGCCCGCCGGGCGGCGTTGGACAGGACCCAGAGTCCGTCGTAGGCGGTGCTGGCGCACCCGTGGGGCGTGGTCTTGAATTGCCGGACGTAGGCGTCGAAGAAGGGGATCGTCTTCCGGGTGATCTTGGCCCGGATCAGGGCGCCCCAGGCGACGTTGACCTCGGACAGGCAGGCCCCGCCGGTCTTTTTCCAGTACTCGGCGTGCAGGCCGGGGTTGTTGAAGCCGGCCATGCGGAAGGGGGCCTTCATCGAGGACCACTGCTTGTACAGGCTGATGGTGTTGGTGTGGGCCAACAGCGGGATGGCCACCTGGGCCTTGCTGGCGGCGATCTTGGAGAAGACCGGGGCGAAGTCGGCGGTCTGGGGATCGAACCTGACCACCGCCACCACCTGGCCCCCGACCTTGGGCAGGACCTTCTTCAGGAATCCGACCAGGCCCCGGTTCCAGGCCGCGTCCTCGGCCAGGACGGCAAAGCGCTTGTACCCCAGCTTCACCAGGAGGGCCAACTCGTCGAAGATGATCGACTTGGCCAGGTTGATGGCGTTGATGGTCGTCCGGAACTCGTACTTGTAGCGGCCGTAGTTCTTGGCCACCTTCTTGGCGATCAGCGGCGAGGACACGCCGGTGGACATGAACACCTTGTTGTAACGCTTGAGGTAGTCCATGCAGGCCAGGACCACGCCGCTCGAGGCCCCGCCGATCAGGACGTGGACCTTGTCCTTTTCCACCAGGCGCTTCAGGCCGGTGATGCCCTTTTCCGGGCTGCTCTCCGTGTCGGCGATGAATAGCTTCAGCTTCCGACCCAGCACCCCGCCCTTGGCGTTGACCTCGGCGATGGCCATCTTCACCGCGTTGATCGTGGCCCGGCCGCACTCCATCTTCAGTGAGGTCAACAGGCCGATCCGAAACTCCCGCTTGGCGGCCAACGACCGGTCGATCGCCACCCCGGCGCCGATCAGAACCAAGACCAGAAGGGCGCTGACGAACACCGCCAGGCGGCCCCGACCCCTTGACTGTCTGCCTCTTAAACGCATCTCGTTATCCCCCTTTGTTTGGCCTTTGCCAGGCAACCGAACCACGGAAATCGACCGGCACGCCCGTGGCCGTCGCGGCCCGGCCGTGTGGTGTGTCCCGGTGCTGATTGATGAGCACCTCTCCCCTGGTGCGGTTGCTCGGTCATAGTCTGGCAAGAGGGGTGCCAAGGCTTGTTGGCCGGCCGAAGAGTCGTATTTTCATATAGTTCAAGATGGCGTGTCTGGGGTGGCCGGGCCCATTTGCGCCAAATATTGTGCTTTGCCAACCAATATTGGTTTATCTGGTTGACACGGACCCTGGTTCGTCATAACATGGTCACACACCACGGCCGCACCACCGCCCGATCCCCAGGTCCGACTGACCCGCCCGTTCCCGCCCCCTTGGCACCGCGGCCCCACACTGGAGCGGCGCCATGACCCCAGACGGCCTTCCCCTCCCCCCGACTCCCGACGAACACGACCGCATCCTGGGCCTGGCCGCCCTGTTCAAGGGACCGTTCAATATCGACTGGGTGGTGGCCTTGAGCGACGCCCGGGTGTCCGCGATCCTGGCCGCCCTGGAGGAGGGCATCGGTCGGGGCTGGCTGGAGCACCAGGAATCGCAGTGCTACCGGTTCGCCGACGAGAAAAACAGGCGGAACCTGAGAGGGCGGTTCCCAGCCCCGGAAAAGGAGAGATTGAACCGCCGCATCGCCGACCTGTTGGTCACCGAGCTGCCTGACGGCCAAGACAAGGCCCGGGCCTTGTCCGACTACCTGTTGCAGGTCAACAACGACCTGGACGGCAGTCGCTGGCTGGTCCGGGCCGGCGATCAGCATCGGCGGGCCTTTGAAACGGAAAAGGCCCTGGGCGCTTACAGCAAGGCCGTGGATGACCTGTCCGCCCTGTCCGGCGAAGAGGCCGACCGGCTCTTCACCGAGGCCGCGGTCAAGTACTCCAAGATCTCCACGGCCAGGCACGACACCCGCCGGGTCGTCTCCATTCTCCAGGCGGCCATGGACCGCAGCCAGAAGTTGAACGATCTGGGCTCCCAGGCCCTGCTCGAGATGCACATGGCCAAGAACGAATGGCTAAGGTCCCATTACACCCTGGCCCTGGAGCATTTCGAACGCGGCTGGGCCATGGCCAAGGACCTGGACGACCCCCGGATCCTGCGCGCGGCCACCACCTTCAGCACCTTCTTTCATTACTGGCAGGGCCGATTCAAGGAGGCCGTGGCCAGCTACGAGCGATCGGTGCCCGACGTCGAGCAGGTCCCCCGGGGCCGGTTCAATCTGTTCGGGGCCCTGACCGTGGGCGTGTGCTACGCCCAGATCGGACAGGTGACCCAGGGACTGGGCCTGATGAACGCCATTCGGAGCCATTGCGAGGAGATGGGGGACCACTACCTGGCCGCCCAGGCCGTGTGCGCCGTGGGCCCCGCCCTGTTGGACATTCACCGGCCCGAGGAGGCCCTGCCCTACCTCGAGGACTCGTTCCAGAAGGCCGGCCGGCACCGAAACGATTGGATCCGGATCATGTGCAAGTTGATGCTGGCCTACAACCACTTCCTGTTAAAGGACAACAAGCGGGCCGCCACCTATCTCCGGCAGTTCATCAAGGACAGCCTCCGGGTCCACGTCACGGTCCAGCCCTATCCCTATCTGATGACCCTGTGCTGGGCCATTGAGGAGGGGACCTTCCCCCGGATCCCCGGCCTGACCCTTCAGGGCGAAATCCAGCGGATGTTGACCGGTCAGAACGTGTTCATGAAGGGCGTCGCCCACCGCTACCAGGCCCTGCTGTATCTCAAGACGGGGCAGCCCGCCCAACGGGCCGTGGACAGCCTGAACCTGTCCCTGCGCTGGTTGGAGCGCTCGGGCAACCAGACCGAAATGGCCCGCACCCACGTGGAACTGGCCCGCCAGTACCTGGCCCTGGCCATGCCCCAGGCCGCCGAGCGACATACCCGGGCGGTGGTCAAGATCTTGTCCTCATTCAACCAGGACTTCATCCCCGAGGACCTCCGGCCCCTGTTCAAGAGCCATCTGGAGGGCGACCGGCTGTTGGAGGAGATCCTGAAGCTGTCCCAGGAGGTGGTGACCCTTCGGGAGCACAAGGACGTGGTCCAGCACATCTTCTCCGCGGTTAACCGGATCACGGGCGCCGAGCGGGGGGCGATCCTATTCTTTCAAGAGGACGCCCATCCGGCCAAATTGGCGCTCCGGGCCTCGAAGAATTTCGCGGTCGAAGAGATCGACCGGCCGGGCTTCGCCGAGCCACGGCGAATGATCGAAGAGGTGGCCCGCTCGGGCCGCGGCCGGATCATGGAACTGAGTTCACCGTCCGGCGCCGGGTCCCCCTCCGGGCAGGTGATTCATTCCTGTATCTGCGTGCCGATGATCCTCCGGGACAAGGTGGTCGGCGTGTTGTATCACGACAACCGGCTGCTGCGAAGCGCCTTCAAGGAATCGGACCTCAAGCTGCTGGCCTATTTCGCCTCTCAGGCGGCCATCGCCATGGACAACGCCAAGGCCTACGAGGAGATCAACCGGCTCAACCGCAAATTGACCGAGGAAAAACACTACTACCAGGAAGAGAACCTGGCCAACCTCGAATTCGACGATTTCGTCGGCAAGAGTCCGGCCATCAGGCAGGTCCTGGCCCAGGTCAAGCAGGTGGCCGGCACGGACACCACGGTGCTGATCCTGGGCGAGACGGGCGTGGGCAAGGAACTGGTGGCCCGGGCCATCCATCGCCTCAGCCTCCGGCAACAAAAACCCTTCGTCCGGGTGCTGTGCAACACCCTGCCCGACAGCCTCATCTCCAGCGAGCTGTTCGGACACGAGCGGGGGTCCTTTACTGGGGCCACCCAGCGACGGATCGGCCGGTTCGAACTGGCCGACGACGGGACCATCTTCCTCGATGAAATCGGGGAACTGCCGCCCGACGTCCAGGTCAGGCTGCTGAGGGTCCTGCAGAACAAGGAGTTCCAGCGGGTGGGGGGCACCCGGACCCTCCGGTCGGACTTCCGGCTGGTGACGGCCACCAACCGGGACCTGGACCAGGAGGTCAAGGCCGGTCGGCTGCGGATGGACCTCTATTATCGTCTGAACGTCTTTCCGATATACGTCCCGCCCCTGAGGAAGAGGACCGAGGACGTCCCGCTGCTGGCCCACCATTTCCTGCAGTCCTACGCCACCAAAATGGGAAAGACCTTCGACGGGCTCCCCGAGGAGGAGATGGACGTCCTGTTGCAATACGACTGGCCCGGCAACGTCCGGGAACTCAAGAACGTCATCGAGCGGGCGACCATTTTATGCCCCGGCCCGCGGTTCGTGATTCCCGAGCAGGTGGCCAACCTGTCCGCGCTGACCGAGGCCGCGACCGAACCCTCGCTCCGGGCGGTCGAGCGCCGCCACATCCTGTGGGCCTTGAACAAGGTAGGCTGGAAGGTGCGCGGCCAGGGGGGCGCGGCCGAGCTGTTGGACCTCCATCCCTCGACCTTGGCCTACCGTATGAAAAAATTGGGTATCCAACGACCGCCTCGCGAATCACATTGACGCAGCGGAGATATTCCCGGAAAAACTACCCGGGCCGAGTACTCACCTGCCGACCGGATCAATTTCGAGGCGACCTTCATCTGCCATAAAACCAACCTTGAATCTGGACCGGTTTTCAGGGGGGTAGGTCAGCCGCACCTTTCCTTCCTCGGTTGGAATCAGGCTCGGCGTGTCTTGGCTGAGCAGAGTCGAATAACGTCCACGGCAAGTGTATGGACCCCCTCTATTGGCGCCCGACCGCCTCTGCAAGTTCAATATATTGGCCCAATAGCTTGGCTGGCATAGTAAAAGAAAAAAGATCAGGTCGGACTAGGTCCCATCAGGTGGCGATTGATCCGGATGATTCCCATGAGAGTCGGCGGGGCAATGACCGCCCGGGCGCGTCAATGGGTGCTGAAAAACCATACCTACGGGGCCAGGCTCGAATCAATTCGGGCCACAATAGACGAAACCAGCTTTGAATCCGGGGCGAAAACGGCAAAGGCCGCCTTGAATGTCTGCCAGGGCGAGAACGCTACGTTGCGGCAGGCGGCTGGTCCGGCTCGTTCCCGGCGGCCACCACCGGGACGGCATCGCCAGAGAAATTCACCTGCTCTCGGATCAGTTGACCAACCTGAATCGCAACCAAAGCCAAATTGCTCCCCCTCTCCGGCTCGTCCACACCCACAGCCCGGTCCACGCGGGCAATCGTCTTTGACGCCAGTTCAGCCTCCACCCGATCCAAATTAGCACCAGACTCCAGCTTCGTCTTCACGCGGCCGATCACAGCCCGCTCAATCGCCTGAACCTCGGGCGCCAGGTCCGCACGAGACCTCAATAGCTCGGCCCGACGGTCAGCCACCTGATCTTCGAGGCGCCGCGCCTTGGCCGCCGAATGGGAGTGACTGTAGGACGGAGAATACCGGCCGCACGCGCCGCCCGATGGGCGGATGCCCCCCTGGCCAAGGAGTCGACCATCCGGCCTTCTCTCACGTCACGTCTGCGGGGCTTACCCAGACCTACATTTTAGACTATCAAATATAGGAATGCAAAGCATAAATAAAGTCGATGTTGTTTTGATGGGCGACAGCCGCCCTTGCCCCAAAAGCCACACAATAACAATCAGATGTCCCTTTCTTGAACAAGGCCATAGGCCGGCGATTCAAACCGGCCAGAGTGTGAAAAAAACGGGGGGTGCGGGCAGGGCGGGAAGAAAACAACCATGGGGACCCTCACGGCCCACGGGCTGAACGGTCCGGGCTGGCAACACTATCTTTTATCGCGGTCGAGGTATGATACCATAAGTCGTAGGTAAACGGTGCGGCTAGGCTCGGCCGGCCGAAACCCGGGCTCCCGACCCGGACCGCCGCACCCACCTTTCAAATCGGGCGCACCTTCGGGAGGTGTGGCATGGACGAGCGAGAGCGACTAAAAAGAGAAGGGCTGGCCCGTGCGGCGAGGTACCCAACAGATTTTCGCGATGAGATATTAGCTTGCCGTGACGAGTTAGAAGAAATTCGCGAGAGATTTGGGAACGAATATTTTTTTCAGCATTGAGTTCGTTTCGTCCAAAGCGGGGCCGGGGACGCCCTGCCGAAGATGACGACACGCTCCTTGACCAGATGACCGAAAAAATTATACGCGATGAGACAATAACGAGGACAGAAGCGGCCCGCTTGTTATACGGCCTGCAGGATTTAGAAGAGCATTCTGAGGAAGCGTTCCTCAAACGAATGGTCACAAAATTCAACAACAGGCGTAATGGAGATACGGCAGTTGCGATGGGGAAAGCCGTTGATTAAATTGTAAATGACCTGATGGTTGCTTGGCCAAGCTTGGAAGAGAAGTACCGTCCTGACCTCCCCGATAAAGCCTCTTTTGAACTATTAGCATGGGAGTTTATCATGACCGCCTTGACGTCTTTGCCTCCCGAGTTGACAACGCTTTTCGGGAAGCGGCCGGATTCAGACGTTGAAAATCCGGACGGAGAAAAATAGGCTAATTATCTCCCTGGACAGCCTCAACCTGCCCCCTGTAGCCTTTGGGTAGCACTGAACGGCTTACCGTTTCTGGTGCTGTTCGGAGGCTACTAATGATTCCACCTGCAGTTTTTTCGACCAAGGCGGCGGCTCGTTACCTCGGCGTAAGTCCTCAATCGTTGGCCCGGTGGCGAATCACTGGGCAGGGTCCTCATTTCGTCAAGGCGGGCCGACGGGTGGTCTATCTGCGGGCGGACCTGGATCGTTGGCTGTTAAGTCGGCGTAGGCTGTCTACCAGCGAAGGACCGCCGGACGGGGCGATCCGGTGAGCGGCGGGCGCGACATCGACCCTACCGAGGCCCGCCGGCTTGCGCCAATGGTCGAGGCCCGGGTCGAGGCTGAGCGGCGTGAGCAATTGGATTTACCCTTGGCCCCCTTGACCCCGGCTGAAACGGGCGTTGCCCAGCGCCTGACAACCGAGCCCCCGCCCCGCGAGTACATCATTGAAGACCTTTTGCCAGCCCGAATCGTCGGGGCGCTTATTGCCATGGGCGGCCTGGGGAAGTCCTACTTTCTGCTCTTGCTTGCTTTCGCCCTGGCCCTTGGGGCCAAGGTGTTTGGCCGGACCATCTCTCGCCCCCGCAAGGTGCTGTATCTCGGCGGGGAGGACTCGGCCGCTGAGGTGTGGCGTCGCCTGTATGCCGTCTGCCAGGCCCGCTTTGATTCGCCGCCCCCCCATGCTGGCCGCAAATCTTTTCGTGGCGTCAGTGTCAGGCTGGCCCATGCCCCTGGTCAAAGACGGGCCAGATGGACCGGAGCCGACGCGTTGGTATTTGTGGCTTCAAGAGACGATTCGCGCCCACCCCGGACTTGAGGTTTTGCTCATCGACCCGAAAAGCAGGTTCTTCGCTGGGGACGAGAACCAGCAAGAGCTTAACCACCAATGGGTTGCATTCCTTGAAGCCCTGGCCCAAGAATTTGCCCTGACCGTTTTGTTCAGCCATCACGTGTCCAAAAGCAAGGCCGCTGACCCCCATCAACACGCGGCCCGGGGGGCGTCTGCCTTGACCGACGCGACCCGGTGGGTTGCCACCTTGACTCCCCTGTCCGAAGCCGACGCCCAGAAGTACGCGGTCGAGTTGTGGCAGTTCATCGCCTTCCAGGTGGCAAAGTCCAACTACGCGCCGACCTTGCCGGCCCTGGTCTATCTGAAACGTGGTCCCTTCGGGGTGCTTGAGCAGGTCCACCTGGAAGCCGAACGGCTCAAGTCCATGGCCGAGTATCTGGCCGACTTGTTGGCCGGGGACGAGGGCCAGTATTCACGCCGCGACCTGAAACAGTACAAGACCGCCAAGGACATCGCACAAGCCATGAAGGACGCTTGTTGGCGGTTCAACCGCAAGAGCGACTTCCCTCGGGTGGTGGACTTCAGCATCGAAAACGGCCTTTTTGAACTGGTCAGTATCGGTACGGGCCGCCGACCGAAAGAGGTCATTCGCGTTGTCGCAACCTAAAACGGAACAACGGTCCAAAACGGTCCAGAAGTCGGGACCATTTTGTAACCAACCGAGATTGTTAGTCATTCGGCAAAACGTCAAAACGGTCCCCCTAAAGGGGGACTTAGGGACCGGCCCGTTTTGTTCGGGCCGTCCCCCAGTCCCCTTGTCGTCCCGCCTTGCCCGGGGGGTTCTATGAACATCCTAGACCTACTTGCCGAGGATGGAATCACCCCCAAGCGGGTGGCCTCGACTCGGGGCGGGGGGTATGCCTCGGCCTGTCCCCTTTGTGGAGGTGATGAACGTTTCCGGGCCTGGCCCGAGCAGGGCGACGGGGGCCGGTGGTGGTGCCGGGGGTGCGACCGGGGCGGGGACCTGATCCAGTACCTTCGGGAAGTGGGGGGCCTGGACTTCCCCGAGGCGGCCCGCCTAGTCGGGAAAGAACTGGACAGGTGTCCCATTTCTGGTACACCCCGAAGTGTCGGAAAACTCCGACACCCCCCCTGGACCCCCCGGGAATCCGAGCCCCGACCCTCGGCTTGGTCGGACAAGGCCGCCCTGGCCGCCGGGTGGTTCCATGACCAACTTGTCGGTCCCGCCGGCGCGGACATCCGGGCCTACCTGGCCCGCCGGGGTCTGTCCGATTCGATCATCCGCCGCGGCCTTGAGGCCTCGACCGGGGGCGGATGAAAATACACCCCGGCCTGACCATCGCCCTGGCCGTTGACGGCCGGGGGGTCCGGGTCCGCGTCCGGTCGATGGACCCCGATTGCGACCCCAGGGAGCGTTACCTATGCTTGGCCGGCTCAGACGCGGCAACGCCCATGCTCCTGGCCGAGGGCGAACCCGGGGCGGTGGTGGTGGTCGAGGGTGAGCTTGACGCCCTGTTGGTCTGGCAAGCGACCCGGGGGCTCCCGGTCAACGTGGCGGTGGTGGCCCTTGGATTCGCCCAGGGCCGCCCGGACGCGGACACGGCCTCCATGCTGTCCCGGGCGAAGGCAGTCCTGGTGGCCCTGGACGATGACGCGGCCGGGTCGAAAGAGTCTTGGGGGTGGTGGGCGGCCAACTTCCTGAACCACAAACGCTGGCCCGTCCCCGAGGAGAAAGACCCGGGCGACTATTACCAGGCCGGGGGCAATGTCCGGGCCTGGGTCGTGGCTGGGTTGATAAAGTCGGGCCTATGGTCCGAGGCCGTGGCCGACGACCAGGCCGCCCCCGAAGTGTCGGAAATGCCCGACGCCGCCCCGACAGATGACCGCCTGGCCGAGGTCCTGGCCATGTTCCCCGGGGCCGTGGTTGTCTCCGAGGCCGACGGCCAGAAGGCCCGCCCCCGAGGCGGTCAGGCCGAAGGGCCGACGGACGGACTGGTCAGGTGCGCCGACTGCCGGCACGGACAGGACCGGACCACGCCACGCCTAACGCCCTTGGGCAATGCGACGTTTCCGGGCGGTCACACTGGGGGATGAAACCCCGGTGGTGTAGCAACTTCAACGCCGCCGGCCTGGCCGAGGCGGCCGGATAGTGGGCAGAGGATGATCCGTTGACATTGACACCCGCGAGTGGCAGTTTGGGATTTGTCCCCGATTTTCCGGGGGCGCTTCCCGAAAATCTGCCGTCTTGGGGGCTGTCGATGGCCGGCCGGATCATCTCGCAGCAAAAGTGCCGTCACTGCGGCCCGGGGTTCAACTACCTCGACCATTACCAGGGCAAGAGGGCCCTGCTGTGCGCATGCGGAAAGCCCGCCACGCGCCACACCATCAGGCTCAAGTACAAAGGCGAAGAACTGAAGGTCAGCCGGGACCATCGAGGCCGGCCGTTTTACACCTATGCCATGGCCGAACGAACGCTTGAAGTGATGCGGTCCGAGATAGATGCTAAGAGGTTCGACCCCAGCCGTTACAAACCCGCCCGTATGAAGCCACTCCGGGCTGAGAATTATTTCCAGACCTGGTTGGAGCATGAAAGGGTGCGGCTCGATCAGGGCCAGGTGGCCCCCGAGACGCTTCGCACCCGCGAAGCATATGT
>JAHJDS010000073.1 GCA_018812395.1 Pseudomonadota bacterium | reverse complement strand
GGCTTGTCATAGACCGGCAGGAGGTGTTTGTTGGTGACCCGGGTGAGCGGGGCCATTCTGGTTCCCAGCCCGCCGGCCAAAACGACGCCCTTCATGATGGTTCTTCCCCGCGGTAATCGACGTTCATCAGCCACAGGCCCCGCGCCGGCGCGGTCGGTCCGGCCCGGGACCGGTCTCGGGAGGCCACGATATCAGATAATGACCGGGGCGTAAACCGCCCCTCCCCCACCTGAACCAGGGTGCCGACCATGGAACGGACCATGGTCCGCAGAAAGCCGTCGGCGGTGACGGTGAACCAAAGCCGGCCTGGCTCCGGGGACTCCCACCGGGCGGCGTAAATCTCACGGACGTGGGACTTGACCTCGGAGCCCGCGCCGGCAAAGGTGGAGAAGTCGCGTTGGCCCAGGAGTTCCCGGGCGGCCGCGTTCATGGCGGCCTGGTCCAAGGGGCTAGGGTGGTGCCAGATAAGATCACGGTCGAACAGCGGTCGGTGGCGGCCGGTCTGGATCAAGTAGCCGTACGTCTTGCGGCGGGCGCTGTATTGGGCGTGGAATTCGGGGTCCACCCAGCCCGCGGCCCGGACCAAAACGTCCTCGGGCAGGAGGGCGTTCAGGGCGCGACGTAGCTCGTCCGGAGTCAGCCTGGTCTGGGCCTCGGCGTGGGCCACCTGGCCCCGGGCGTGGACCCCGGCGTCGGTCCGGCCGGCGGCGTGGACCATGACCTTTTTCGGGCAAATCCGGCTCAGGGACTCCTCGACGACCTGCTGGACGGTGAGGCCGTTCGGCTGGCGCTGCCACCCGGCGTAGGCCGTACCCTGGTAGGCCAGGATCAGGGCCAGGCGGCCGGTCGGTTCGCTTTGCCAGGGGATACCCTTCCCGCGCGTGTCGGACAAGGGCGCCAGGGGATTCGCGGTGGCCATTTCATTCACCTGCAGGAGTTCTGTTGTTCATCCGCCCAGACACGAGTATTCTCCTCTCCGGGCCGGCCTGTCAACGCCGTGAAAAAACCGGCCCGGGCCGCTCTCCGAAAAGGCGGGCCGGGCCGGCCATCCGTTCACTTGCCCGTCGGGACTACGGCGCCAGGGCGACGTCCATCAGCCCCGTGGTTTCCTCGAGCCCGAGCATCAGGTTCATGTTCGCCACGGCCATGCCCGAGGCGCCGCGGCACAGGTTGTCGATGGCCGAGACCACCACGGCCCGGTTGGTCCGCGGATCGGCCACGGCGCCCAGGTGACAGAAATTGGTGCCCCGGACGTCCTGGGTCCGGGGCAGGCGCCCGGCCGGCAGGACCTGCACGAACGGGGCGTCGGCGTAGAATTCGGCCATGACCCCCAGCAGTTCGTCGGTGGTCGACTGGCCGGTCATGTTGGCGTAGACCGTGGACAGAATGCCGCGGCTCATGGGCGTCAGATGGGGCGTGAAGGACACGGTCACCGGCGCGCCGGCCAGCTTCGAGATCTCCTGCTCGATCTCCGGGGTGTGGCGGTGGGTGGCCACGGCGTAGGCCTTGATCGAGTCGTTGACCTCGCAAAAGGACAGATCCACGTCGGCCTTGCGGCCGGCGCCGGTCACCCCGCTTTTCGAGTCGGCGATGATGTTGCCGGGGAAGACGACGCCGGCGGTGAGCAGCGGAGCCAGGGCCAGAATGACCGAGGTCGGGTAGCAGCCCGGGTTGGCCACCAGGCGGGCGGCCTTGATCCGGTCGCGGTAAAGTTCGGGCAGCCCGTAGACCGCCTCGGCCAGAAGCTCGGGTGCGGTGTGGTCCTGGTACCACTGGGCGTAGAGAGCCGCGTCGTCAAAGCGGAAGTCGGCCGAGAGGTCGATCACCTTGCGGCCCCCTTCGAGGAGCGACGGCACCCGGGCCATGGCCTTTTGATGGGGCACGGCGGTGAAGATCAGGTCCACCTCCCGGGACAGGGACGGGTCGTCGTGGCCAACGAAAGTGAGGTCGCTCCGCCCGGCCAGGGAGGCGAAAACGGACGACACCGCCTGACCGGTGTACTGACTCGAACTGACGGCCGATAGCCGGACCGCCGGGTGAGACAGCAGGATCCGGATCAACTCGATCCCGGTATAGCCCGAGCCGCCGATGACCGTGACTTTGAATTCGGCCATGTGACCACCTCCTGCCAAAAAAAAAGGGGGCGCCGCCGCCGGGGACGCCCCTTGTTTTTTAAGGCCGTTGTCCGTCAGGGCCCTTGGTCGCCTGGGGCCAAGGGCGGGCCACGAGAAGGGCGGTTGCCTAGCGCTTCGAGAACTGGAAGCGGGCCCGGGCGCCGCGCTGACCGTATTTCTTCCGCTCTTTCTTGCGGGCGTCGCGGGTGAGGAACCCGGCCTTCTTGAGCACGCCCCGGTACTGGGGATCCAACTCGACCAGGGCCTTGCTGATGCCGTGTTTGATGGCCCCGGCCTGACCGGACACGCCGCCGCCCGCGACGTTGACCATGACGTCGATCTGGCCCAGGGTGCCGGTCAGTTCCATCGGCTGGCGGAGGACCATCTTGGCCGTCTCGATGGTGAAGAATTCGTCGATGTCCCGGCCGTTGACGGTCACCTGGCCCGTGCCGGGCTTGATCCAGGTGCGGGCGATGGACGTCTTTCTCTTGCCGGTGGCGTAGTATATTGTCTCGCTCATGTGGCCGATCCTGCTACAGGCTTAAGGGTTGGGGCCGCTGGGCCTGATGGGGGTGTTCCGGCCCCGCGTAGACGTTGAGCTTCCCGATCAACTTTCGGCCCAGGCGGTTCTTGGGGAGCATGCCCCGCACGGCGTGGCGAATCAGTTCCTCGGGCTTTTTGGCGAGGAGCTTCTTGGCCACGATGGACCTGAGGCCGCCGATGTACCCCGAGTGGCGGTGGTACATCTTCTGGTCCCACTTGCGGCCGGTCAGTTTGATCTTGTCGGCGTTGATGACCACGACGAAATCGCCCTGGTCCAGGTGCGGGGCGAAGGTGGGCTTGTGCTTGCCCCGCAGGCGGAGGGCCACCTGGGTGGCCAGCCGGCCGAGGACCTGTCCCTCGGCGTCGACCAGGACCCAAGCCCGCTCGTCGCGATCGGTGCTCTTGGGGGTGTAGGTTTTCATGTCCCGACTCCGTGTCACGCGAACCGGCCGGACGGTCCCGGCCGGGCTTTAGGCTCTTGAACGAATCGAAATAATTAATTTACCTGAAAACGAGGCCTTGTCAAGTCATTTTAATCATCTCTCGGTTGTCCGCCGACCGAGGCGGCCGGTGTAACCGCCCACCTCGCCGAAGCCCTGGAGGCTGAAGACGACCATGTACGTCCTATCCCCCGGCCGCTCGGCGAAAACCAGTCGGATGCCCCAGCACTGGGGGGTGTACTCCAGCTCCCAGGTGGTCTCGAAGCTCTTATTGTACTCGAAGGAATGGCGGTTGTACCAGCGGAAGACCAGTTTGCCGGTGAAGATGGTCCATATCAGTCGAGAGGTCAGCTCCCGGGCCCCGCCGTGGGTGTAGCGGTAGTCCAGGGACAGCGAGTCGCCCTTCCCGCTGGACAGGGTGAACTCGGTGTTGAACGAGGTGAACCGGCTGTCGTAAGGGTTCCAGGCCGTACCGGCCTCCAGCTGGAGGTACCGGCCCTGGGGAAATAGCTGGAGATTGGCGGTGACGGCCGAGAAGGGCCGACTGTTCGTCCCCGGTGCCGGATCGCGACTGGCCACGTCCACGTCGTAGCTCTGGGAAACGGTCAGCTTCAGGAACTCGTCGTACTGAGGTTTCAGCTTTTGGACCTTGGTGTCCCAGACCATCCTTTTGGAGGTCAGCGTCTGGGTCAGGGAGTAGGTGATGACGTTGGCCTTGGTCGAGGCGCTGACCAGGTCGGGCACGGCCACTTGCGGGTTGGGGACGCGGCGATAGGTGTAGGTGACCGACGGCTTGAGAGCGTGCTTGATCTTCTTGAGGCTGCCCCAGTTGAGGTCGAAGATGCGGAAAACGTAGGACGAGACCGTCCCGGTCCAGGTGTATATTTCCCGGTGGTCGATCGAACTCAGATTGGGGTCGGCCAATCCGGACAGCCACCACAGGTCGATGCGGGGGCTGAAACTGAAGTCAAAATCGAGGATGTTGCGCCAGTTGAACGGCAGGTTGATGGTGGGGGTAATCTGGACCACCTGGCCCCGGCTGCCCCGCGGCCGCCAGTAGTGGGTGTATTGTGACGCGAGCTGAAAGTAGAAGGGACTCTTGCCGATGGCCTGCCGCGAGAAATCGAAGGAGATGGTGGGCAGGATCTGGGCGGTCTCCATGTTGTGCTGGGTCGAACTGAGATTGTCGTAGTACCGAAAGTAGGTCGTCAGTTGGGCCCGGTCCCAGGTCCGGGTGAAGCCGACGAACGAGGTCCGGGCGGTGGCGTACTTGGGGTCCAGAGTCAGACCGAACCGGCGGCGGAAGACGTCATAGGTGTAGGGGAATCCATTGGGCAGGTTGGCGAACTCCCGAAGGAAATCCACGTCCGAGACCCAGTCGATCTGCATCTTGAGCTGGACCTCGGGGAACACCTGTTGGTAGCCCATGTATCGTAACCAGTAGCGGTTCTTGTAGGGGGCCAGGATATCCCCGGCCCGGTGAAGTTCGGCCGAGACCTGGTCGTTGAACATGTAATCGACCATGGCGATGCCGTAGCTCTTTCGGGACAGTTCGTAGCGGTACTCGACGCCTAGCATCACCCCCCGCGTGGTCATCCAGGTCGGAAAGATGGTCAGGTCCTGGCTGGGGGAGAGATTGATGAAGAACGGCGTCGAGATGATCGTGCCGGCGACGGTCGATTGGCCGATCGAGGGCATGAGAAAGCCGGACTGGCGGGTGGTCTTGGCCGGGAAAACGAGAACCGGGGAGTAAAACAGCGGCAACCGGCCCAGATAAAAGGCGGCGTGGGTCGCCCAGCCGTAGCCGTCCACGGTGACGTTGACCTTCCGGGCGGTGAACTTCCAGACGGGCCTCGGGCCGTCGCACGAGGTGAAGGAACCGCCCACGACGCGGAAGGTGTCGCGGCTGGTCTTCTCGATCTGACGGCCGTAGAGGTAGAAGTGTTTCTCGGGCAGAAAGAGGGTGGCCTTGTAGGCCTTGGCCACCCGGGTCCGCAGGTTGACGAACATCTTCTCGCCCGAAAGCCGGTACTGGGCCGAGAGCATGACCACGTTGCCTTCGGCGTGGACGGTCCGGGTGTCCATGTAGACCCGGGCGTAATCGGCCTGGACCACGAACTGACCGGTCTTGACCTCGACCCGGCCGCGGGCCTCGTACAGGTTGCGGCGGCGGTCAAAGGAAATCTGACGGGCCCGAATGTCGAACGGCTGTTTTCCGCTGATGGACATCACCTGGGCCACGGCCGGGCCGGCCAGAGCGAGCGCGAGCGTCACCACCGCGATCCAGACGCCAAGACGAACGATGGTCAACCGATTCCCCCGGGGCAAAAAACAGAGCGGACCACCAGCAAATAACACAAAGCGTCGGTTATTTCAAGATATCTGTTTGGCGGCCCGTCAGGTGGGCCCGGGCCTCGCCGACGACGAACAGCGATCCGGTGACCAGGATCAGGTCTCGTTTCCCGGCCATCCGCCGGGCCCCCTCGACCGCCTCGGGCACCGTGGCGGCGACCAGGGTCTTCCCCCGGGGGGCGGGATGTTCGGCGGCCAGCCGGCTGGGGTCGGCCGCCCGGAAGTATTCCGGTCGGGTATAGATGACCGTGTCGGCCAGGGACAAGATGGGCCCCAGGACCCCGGCCACGTTCTTGTCGGCCATGACCCCGGCCACGACGATCGCCCGGCGGTAGCGGAACTGGTCCAGGGCCAGGGCCAGGGTCCGGGCCGCGGCCGGATTGTGGGCCCCGTCGAGAATGAGCAGGGGCTGGGCGCTGAAGACCTCGAGGCGTCCCGGCCAATGGACGTGTTGCAGCCCGTGACGGATGTGGTCTTCGGTCACCTGGTCGAGGCCGAGGGCCTCGATCGCCGCGCAGGCCGTGGCGGCGTTACGGCGCTGGTGGGGTCCGACCAGGTTGGTCGCCAGGTTTTTCAGGCGCCGGGCCAAACCGTAGTAGTTAAAGCGGACGCCGGACGCCGCCCGGTAACGGACGTCCCGGCCGACCCGGATGAGGCGGCTCTTGTTTTGGGCGCAGGTCTGGGCGATGACCCGTAAGGCGGTCGGGTTCTGGGCCGCGGTCACGGTCGGGACGTTCGGCTTGATAATCCCCGCCTTCTCAAAGGCGATGCGGCCGATGGTCTTCCCCAGGTGCTCGGTGTGCTCTTGAAAAACGTTGGTGATGACCGCCAGCCGCGGCGTGACCACGTTGGTCGCGTCCAGCCGCCCGCCCAGGCCCGTCTCCCAAACGACCCAGTCCACCCCTTGCTCCCGGAAATAGATCAGGGCCATGGCCGTGACGAACTCGAAGAAGGTCGGGGCCTGCCGCTCGTCGGCCACGGCCCACACCAGGTCGGCCAGCCGGACCACGTCATGCTTGGAGATCATCCGGCCGTTGACCGCGAACCGCTCCCGGAAGGTGACCAGGTGGGGCGAGGTGTAGAAGCCGACCTTGGATCCGGCCCGGTCCAGGATGGCGGCGATCATCGCCCCGACCGAGCCCTTGCCGTTTGTCCCGGCCAGGTGGATGAAGTTCAGGCCGTCTTCGGGCCGGCCCAGGCGGTCGAGCAGATTCCGGGTCGAGTTCAGCCCCAGCTTGATGCCGAACATCTGGAGCCCGAACAGGCGATCGACGCATTTCTGGTAGACGGTCATGTGTAAAATCCGTGGCCCGATTTTTGGTTACCAAGGACCGGATGCGGCGGCCGGCGGGGTGGTTCAAGCCTGACGCAAACCCCCGAACCGGGTGTAGACCGTCTTCAGGCCGAATTTGTCGAACTGGACCAGCACCTGGTCGGCGCCCTTGAACCCGACTACCCGGCCCGGACCGTGCTCGTCATGAGTGACCCGCTGGCCCGTGGCGAATCGCTCCATGGCCGAGGGCGCCCCGTGGGCCCGGGCCTTGCCCCCTCCAAAAACCGCGGACCTTCCCGACCGGTCGGTCGGGGCCCACGGACCTGATCCCGGACGCCCCGCCTCGACCGGCTCGGCCGGGGCGTCGGCCAAAAACCGGGACGGCCGACCGATCATCTCCCCCTCGCCGCGAACGTAAAAACGGCCCGGGTACAGAACGGTCAGGTGCCGTCTGGCCCGGGTGGCGGCCACGTACATCAGCCGCCGCTCCTCCTCCAGTTCCTCGGGGTCGTGCTCGGCGTAGGGCGACGGGAAGCGCCCCTCGGCCGCCCAGATGATGAACACCGCCTCCCATTCGAGGCCCTTGGCCGAATGAATGGTGGACAGGGTCAGTCTTTCGGAGGGATCGGCCATTGGCCGGCTGACCGGCGGATCCAGGGCCACCTGGGCCACGAACTCCTCGAGCGAGCCGTGGTCGTGGACCAGGGCCACCAGGTGTTCCAGGTCCCGCATTCGCTTGGGGTAATCGTCGGGGTGTTTGGCCCGCAGGATGGGTTCGTAATACTGGTAGGCGATCTCGACCACGTCCAGGGGTTCCCGGCCCGGGGCGACCAGGTCGCTCACCGCCTCTTTCAACTCCCGGAGGCCCTTCAACTTGTCCACAAAAGGGGCCGTGCCCAGGGCCTCGACGTACCCCGCCTCCGGACCGTGACGGGCCAGGTGCCGGATGATCTCCTGGCTGCGGCCCGGCCCGACGCCCTCCACCAGCCGCAGGATCCGCTGCCAGGAGTAGAAGTCACGCTGATTGACCGCCCCCCGGAGGTGGGACAGCAGGTCCTTGACGTGGGCCAGCTCCAGGAATTTGAACCCGCCGACCTTGACGAACAACAGCCCGGCCGAGGTCAGCTCCACCTCGAGGTCGAACGAGTGGAAGCCGGCCCGCATCAGCACCGCCATCCGGTTCAGGGCCAGACCGCCCCGGCGCAGTCGGTCGATCTCCCCGATGACCCACTTGGACTGGTGATTCTCGTCCACGGTCCGCACCAGGCGCGGCCGGGGGCCGTCCGTGGTTTCGGTGAACAGGCACTTGGTGTAGCTCTCCTGGGCCCCGGCGATGATGTGGTTCGTCAGGTCCAGGATGGGCTGGGTCGAGCGGTAGTTCTGTTCGATCTTGATCAGGCGCGTGCCCGGGAACAGCTCCGGAAACTCGATGATATTTTTAAACCGGGCGCCGCGAAAGGAATAGATGGACTGGGAGTCGTCGCCGACGACCATGACGTTGTCGTGCTTAAAGGCCAGCAGGCGGACGATGGCCGCCTGCAGATGATTGGTGTCCTGGTACTCGTCGACCATCAGGAAGTCGTGCCGGCCGGCCACCCGGGCCCGAACGTCCGGAAAGTCGGCCAGCAGCCGCCAGCAGTGGACCAGCAGGTCGTCGAAGTCCATCAGGCCCATGTCCTGCTTGTAGGCGGCGTATCTCAGGGCGATGGACTCCAGGTCCCCGAGGTGATCGAGCAGGTGGGGATAGTAACGGTCCAGGGCCGACGCCACGTCCAGCCCGACGTTGACGGCCTTGGACACGACGTTGGCCAGGGTCGCCTTCTTGGGCAGACTGGAACCCTTGCCGCCCACCTCGTCGCGCAGTTCCTTTAAAATGGCCTCCGCGTCCTCGCGGTCGATGACGGTGTAGTTGTCCGGAAACCCTAGCCGCCCGGCGTGGCGTCTCAGAATTCGATGGGCCACGGCGTGAAAGGTGCCGCCCGGGACGAACCGGCAGCGGGGATCGCCGACCCGGGCCGCCCGGTCGAGCATCTCGCCGGCCGCCCGCCGGGTGAAGGTCAGTAGCAGGATTCGCTCGGGCGGGACGCCGGTCTCGACCAGCCGGGCCACCCGGTAGACCAGGGTCCGGGTCTTGCCCGATCCCGCGCCGGCGATGACCAGCACCGGACCGGTGTCGGTCATGACCGCCCCATACTGGGCCGGGTTGAGCTGTGCCTGGTAGTCGATCACGAGAAGTATTGCCGGATGGCCTGGACCAGTCCGGGAATGGTGTGCTTAGCCGCCTCGATGTGGATCGTCAGTCCCAGGTCCCGGGCGGTGTCGGCGGTGATGGGGCCGATGGCGGCCACAATGGTGCCTTGAAGCAGCCGTAAGAAGTCGTCGCCCAGCATTTTGTGGAGATTGGTCACCGTCGAGGAGCTGGTAAAGGTCACCAGGTCCACGCCGGTCTCGAACACGCGCCGGGCCTGGTCGCCCTCGGGCGGCACGGTCCGGTAGGCCGCGACCACGTCCACCGTCGCCCCTTGCCGGCGCAGTTCGTCGGGCAAAATCTCCCGGGCGCGGGCCGCCCGCGGCAGCAGAATCCTTTGGCCCTCGAGTTGCTCCGAGGCCAGGGCCTCGATCAGCCCCTCGGCCACGAATTTTTCGGGGACGATATCCGAAGTCAAGCCCCGCTCGGCCAGGGCCTGGGCCGTGGCCGGGCCGATGGCCGCCAGGCGAAGGCCGCCCAGCCACCGGGCGTCCTGGCCCTGAGCCGCCAGACGTTCCCAGAAATGCGTGACGCCGTTGGGGCTGGTGAAGACCAGGTAATCATACTCGGGCAGGCGGCCGATGGCCCTGTCCAGGGGGCCGTAGTCCTCGGAGGGAACGATTCGGATGGTCGGCGTCTCGACCACCTCGGCCCCCAGCTCGGCCAGGGCCGAGGCCAAGGCGCTGGCCTGCTCCCGGGTCCGGGTCACGGCCACCCGGCGGCCAAAGAGCGGCCGCTTCTCGTACCAATCCAGCTTGTGGCGCAGGGTCACCCCGGTGCCGACGACGACGATGGCCGGCGGCGTCAGCTTGGCCCGTTCCACTTTGGTGGCGATTTCGGCCAGGGCGCCGGTCAGCGTCCGTTGTTGGGGCGTGGTCCCCTGCCTAATCACGGCCACGGGCGTGGCCGGATCGCGGCCGTGTTTGATGAGCTTGGCCGTGATTCGGGGTAAATTGCCCACGCCCATGAAGAAGCAGAGCGTCTGTTTGTCCCAGGCCAGGGCCCGCCAGTCCACGTCCGTGCGTTTTTTGGCCGGGTCCTCGTGGCCGGTGATGAAGGTGAGGGCCACGTTGTGGTCGCGGTGGGTGACCGGGATTCCGGCGTAGGCCGGCGCGGCCACCCCGGCGGTGACCCCGGGCACCACCTCGAACGGCACGCCGGCCTCGGCCAGGACCTCGGCCTCCTCGCCGCCCCGGCCAAAGACGAACGGGTCGCCGCCCTTGAGCCGGACCACCGTCCGGCCTTCCCGGGCCAGCCGGACCAGCAAGGCGTTGATCTCTTCCTGGGGCAGGGTGTGTTGGCCGGCCTTCTTGCCGACGTAAATTTTTTGGGCCTCGGCCGGCACCAGGGCCAGGTGGGCCGGGTTGGCCAGATAGTCGTAGACCACGGCGTCGGCCCGGCCGAGCAGTTCGGCCCCCCGAACGGTGATCAGACCCGGGTCGCCCGGTCCGGCGCCGACCAGGTAGACCGTTCCGGTTCGCGACTTCTCCCCGGCCACGCCTCACTCCCCCTGGCCATAGACGGCCCGCAAGATCTCGGCCCCGCCGCGGGACAACAACTCCTCGGCCAGGGCGGCCCCCAGGGCGGCGGCCTGGCCCGTCGGGCCGGTCTTCTGGTCACGGAGGTAGGGCGTCCCCTCCAGCCCGGCGATCAGGCCGTCCACGATCATCCGGCCGTCGTCGAGGCGGGCCAGGCAGGCCAGGGGCACCTGGCAGCCGCCCTCCAGGCGTTTCAAAAAAGCCCGCTCGGCGGTGAGGGCGACCCGGGTCGACGGGTCGTCCAGGACGCGGACCACCTCGTTGGTCCGGTCGTCGTCCTCCCTGGTCTCGATCCCCAGGGCCCCCTGCCCCACCGCGGGCAGAAACTCGGCCGGGTCCAGAAACTCGGTGATCCGCTCGGCCAGGCCCTGCCGCGACATCCCGGCCGCGGCCAGGACCACGGCGTCCAGGTCCTGCTCGGTGAGCTTTTTAAGCCGGGTCTCGAGGTTGCCCCGCAGGCCGACGACGTTCAGATCGGGCCGAAGGTGGAGGAGTTGGGCGGCGCGCCGGAGGCTGCCGGTCCCCACCCGGGCCCCGTCCGGCAGATCACCGAGTCCGGCCGCCCGGCGACAGACCAGGACATCGCGACAGTCCTCGCGGGCCGGCACGGCGGCGATGGTCAGCCCCTGGGGCAGCTCGGCCGGGACGTCCTTCATGCTGTGCACGGCCAGGTCGGCCCGTTTTTGGAGCAGGGCCTCTTCGATCTCTTTGACGAACAATCCCTTGCCGCCGACCTGGGCCAGGGGCACGTCCAGGATCCGGTCGCCCTTGGTGGTGATGGGCAGGAGTTCGATCTCCAGTCCGGGGTGCGCCGCCCTCAGGAGGCCGGCCACCAGCCGGGCCTGGGTCATGGCCAGCGGGCTTTGGCGGGTGCCGATGGTCAGCTTCATCATCGCGGCGGCCGGGGGGCCTGGGGGGTTAATGGCAACTGGCGCAACTGCCGGCCGAGCAACTGGTGCAACCCGAGTGCTCGGAGACCATCTTGCCGTCGCTCTTATGGGCGAAGCCGCTCATCAGCCGCTTGACCTTGGCCGAACCGCACTCCGGGCATTCGATCTTCTCGCCCTGGCGCATGATAAGGGTCTCGAACTCGTGGTCGCACTGGCGGCAGTTATATTCGTAAATGGGCATCTTGGTCTCCCATGATTTTTCATATAAAATAATCATTCCCGGCCCGAATGTCCACCGCGAGGCTCGCTGTCCGGGGTCAGGCCATCTCCTCGAGCACGGCCGCCATCAGCAGCGGGAAGTTGATCTCGTGGTGACCGATCAGGTTGAAGCCGCGGCCGGCGACCATGGTCGGCCGGCGGACGACGTTGGTCAGGGGCCGGTAGTGGCTGATCATGTCGAGGTTGATGGTGGTGAAGTCGTAGACCCGGTGGCCCAGGTTTCGGACCAGGGTCAAGGCCTTCAAAAACACCTCGGGCAGGATGACCGCCGAGCCCAGATTGAGGTACACCCCGCCCTCGAGGTCGGCCACCTCGGCGGCGAGGAGGCGAAAGTCGACGTGGGAGGCCTGCCCCGTAGCCGCGGCATCGCACGAGGGATGGATGTGGACGATATCCGTGCCCAGGGCGACGTGAACGCTGAGGGTCAGGTCCAGGTCGGCCGCCGTGGCCAACAGGCTCGACGTCTGAAGCCCCTCGGCCCCGGAAGCCAGCAAGGCCTGACCCACGGCCCGGCCCAGGCCATTCTCCGGCGCGGCGGCAATGGCCTCGTTGATGAACCGGGCCGTGTCCTGGCTCATGCCGAATGACCCGTCGGCCAGGGCCTGGTCCACGTCCTCGGAGGTATGGCCGGACAGGGCCATCTCGACGTCGTGAATGACCCCGGCGCCGTTGAGGGCCACGGCGGTGATGACGCCCCGGCCCATCAGGTCGCAGATGAGCGGCCCCAGGCCGACCTTGATCGGGTGGGCGCCCATGCCCAGGATGACCGGGCGCCCGGCCCGGCGAGCGGCGGCGATCAGCCGGGCGGCATCCAGGAGGTCCGTGGCGGCCAGGACGCGCGGCAATCCGGCCAGCCACTCCTTGAGGGTCAGGCCGGCCCGCACCGGGGCCCCGAGCATGTCGCGTTTGACCTTGCTCGGCCGGGTCGAGAGATCGACCGTCTTCAGGCCGTCGGTGTCAATCGG
>JAHJDS010000005.1 GCA_018812395.1 Pseudomonadota bacterium | reverse complement strand
GGGGAGCGCGGTCTGGCCAACTGCGCCCATTGCAGTGAGTTCGGCTGCGACAAGCTGACCGGGTTCTGGGCCCTGGCCCCGGAATCCAAGACAAATTTGGAAGCCATCCGGGCCGAGGCGGCGGATCGGGCCTGAGCCCCGGGCTCTTGGCAATTTTTAACAAGGAGACCGAGTTGCAGTGCACCCCGTGGCGCCGATTCTGAAGACGTGGCCTGCGGAGGCAGTTTGATGTTTAACCGCAACGCCAAAGTGGCCGTCATCGGCGCCGGGGCCGTGGGCGGGGTGGTGGCCGCCTTTCTGGCCAAATCGGGCTGGGACGTCGAGGTGGCGGCCAAGCATCAGGATCTGGTCGACCGGGCCGCAGGCCCTGGGTTCCACGTCTTCGGCCACAAGGGGGAGCACCAGGTCCGTTTGGCGGCAGTCATAAATATTAAGGACCTGACCGGCCCCAAGGACATCGTCTTTCTGGCCACCAAGGCCCCCGACGCCGCGGCCGCGGCCCGGGAAGCGGCGGGGCTGTTGAGCGATTCCGGGGCGATCGTCTCGCTCCAGAACGGCGTCTGCGAGACCGAGCTGGCCGAAGTGCTGGGCGAGTCCCGGGTCATCGGCGGCGTGGTGGCCTGGGGGGCGACCAGGCACGGTCCCGGCGAGTTGGAGGTGACCTCGCCCGGCGAGTTCGTCATCGGCAACCTCAGCGGCCCCCTGGATGAGAGGCTGCAACTGGTCCAGGAAATGCTCTTCGCCGTGCAGCCGACCCGGATCACCGAAAACATCTGGGGCGAACTCTACGCCAAGCTGATCGTCAACTCCTGCATCAATTCCCTGGGCGTGATCGTCGGCCTGCCCCTGGGGGGCCTGCTGGCCATGCGCCGGGTCAGGACCATATTCCTGGCCCTGATGCGGGAGATGATGGCCGTGGCCCAAGCCGCGGGGATCACGGTCGAGCCGGGCGGCGGCGGCAAGCTGGATTACTACCGGTTTCTCGACGGCCACGGGGGACTGTCCACTTTCCGGCGGCACCTGGTCATCCGGCTGATCGGGGCCAAGTACCGTCGCATAAAGTCATCGAGCCTTCAATCCCTGGAGCGCGGCCGTCCGACCGAGATCGATTTTCTGAACGGCTACGTCAGCCGCATCGGTCGCCAACTGGGCGTGCCCACGCCGCTGAACGACCTGGTGGTCAGGCTGGTCAAGGAGATCGAGGCCGGCCGGCGCCGTCCGGACAGGCAAAACCTTAAGGACGAGGAACTGACCCGTCTGCTGCGAGCAGGCGCCTGAAAAAATATGACCACGGAGATCGGAGCGGCCCATGACCATTGATCCCAAAAATTTTCGCGACCTGGACCCCGGCGAGCGGGTGCTGATGGGCCCCGGGCCGAGCAACGTCTCGCCCCGGGTGCTGTCCGCCTTGGGCGCGCCGTGCATCGGGCATTTGGACCCCTACTTCCTGTCGATCATGGACGAGACCCAGGCCCTGCTGCGCGCCTTGTTCCAGACCGAAAACCAGCTCACCATCCCCGTGTCGGGCACCGGCTCGGCCGGGATGGAGACTTGCTTCGTCAATCTGGTGCAGCCCGGCGACAAGGTGGTCATCGGCGTCAACGGCGTGTTCGGAACCCGCATGAGCGACGTGGCCTCCAGGCTGGGGGCCGAGGTAACACGGGTCGAGGCCGAGTGGGGCCGGGCCGTTGACCCCGGCGACATCCGCCAAGCGGCTTTACAGGAAAAACCGAAGATCATCGCCCTGGTCCACGCCGAGACGTCCACCGGCGTGCGCCAGCCCATCGGGGGGCTGAGGGACATCGCCGACGAGTGCGGCGCCCTGCTGCTCCTGGACACGGTGACCTCCCTAGGCGGGATCGAGGTGGCCGTGGATAAGTGGGGCATCGACGCCGTGTACTCGGGCACCCAGAAGTGTTTGTCCTGCCCGCCGGGCCTGTCGCCCATCTCGCTGAGCGCCCGGGCCATGGAGGTCCTCAAAAAGCGGAAGACCAAGGTGCCCAACTGGTATTTGGACATGAGCCTGGTCGCCGACTACTGGGGGTCGTCCCGCAAGTATCACCACACCGCGCCGGTGAACATGATCTACGCCCTGCGCGAGGCGCTGCGCCTGATCGTCGAGGAGGGGATGGCGGCCCGATTCGAACGACATCTGACCAATCACCAGGCCCTGGTGGCCGGACTGGAGGCGATGGGGCTGTCGATGCTGGTCAAGCCCGAGGAGCGGCTGCCCATGCTCAACGCGGTGGTCGTGCCCGACGGGGTGGACGAGTTGAAGGTGCGGCAGAGGCTGCTGGCCGAGTACGGGATCGAGATCGGCGGGGGCCTGGGTGATCTTAGCGGAAAAATCTGGCGGGTGGGCCTGATGGGTTTTTCGTGCTCGCGGCGCAACGTGACCCTGTTCCTGTCGGCCCTGGAGCGGGTGCTGTGGGCTTAAGGCACCCGTGTGTTCTCTGGCGCCGGCGAGGTGGCTGCGGCTGTTTTCGGCAATGTTTAATATTGATTAAGGGAACGGC
>JAHJDS010000072.1 GCA_018812395.1 Pseudomonadota bacterium | reverse complement strand
GTGAGTCTTGCCGCAGCCCCAGGGGCCCCAGCCGTACCAGCTTTTTCCGTAGGGGACCGGGACCTGCTCCCAGTTGGACAGTCTGGCGGTGCGGAAGATGGGCGGCACCCCGGCCTCGGCCATCAGGTCGAGGATCTGCTCGCGCCGGCGGGCACGGGGCTTTTCGCATTCCCGGGCGTCGGCCGCGGCCCCGGCCTTTTCCCGGGCCACCTCCTCGGCCGCGGCGCATTTCGGGCAGAGACGGGCGTAGAACTTCCGGCCGCCGATGATGCCGAGCACCTTGGTCGGCGTCCCGCAGTCACGGCACCGGCCACGCGAAGCCCCGGCCATGCCGGCCATTGCTCGAGCCGCCGTCGCGCCTATCTGGTCCATCCGAGCCTCCTGTCACCCCAGGTTGATCGCCCCTTCGCCCACCGGGAAATGTTCGGGCCCCGGACTGGCCCGGGCCTGCTTTCCCTCCGGGTCGTGATAGGTCCAGTGGGCCTTCTGGCCCCAGAAGTTGGTCAGCTTGTAGCGCCAGGCGTCGGGTCTCCCCTGCCGCCGGCGGCGGTACTCGGCGATGTAATCGTCCGCCGCGGCCTTGAAACGCAGGGCGGTCAGGCGCAGGGCCTGGTCTTCGGGCAGGTCGGGGGACTTTTTCCGCACAGACCTGCCCTCTTCGGTCAGCCGGTCGATGATCGAGTTGACGGTTCTGGTTTTGATCTTCCGGCCGGAGGTGGTCTCCGCGTTGGGGACCTCGAAGGCGTCTGACTCGACGCAGTGGGTGTAGAGTTCTTCGGCCGCCGCGGAGAGCTCGGGCGGGGTCTTGGACTTTTTCGAGGGAGAATTTTCCGGACCGGAAAAAAGCGTGGGGGGCGCGGCGGCGCCAGGCGACGCCTCTCTTATTTCCTGCTCCTGTTCCTGCTCCTGCTCCTGCTCCTGTTTTGCCAAACCCTTTGGAAAGCGTTTGTCCAAGACTTCCTGAAAGGCTTTCGACAACCCTTCGATGAAGGCTTTAAGCTGGCACAGATATTGGTTTTTCAGAGGGCAGTCCGGGATCTCGTCGAGTTCTGACAGCCAGCCCTTGAGGACATTCGGGTTTTCAGGGGGATTGTCGGCGAGTGCCATGGTAACCATCACCACCCGGGCCTTCCAATCGGCCTTTACGAAACCCTTTTCAAAGAGTTCCTCAAAGGCTTTCTGAAAGGCTTTCAAGGGCCAGCCCAGGGCCTCGGCTATTCCGGCCTCCCCGGCCACGAACAATCCCGGCAGCCTGGTGGTGTGGGGCCCGGTCAGGAGATAGATCAGCAAGGACTGGGCATTGGCCTGGGGACTAGAGAGCTCTCTGAACACGACTTCGTTCCACAGCCTGGGAGGGACCTTTCGAAATCTCGCCACGCCTCACCCGCCAATCAAGCGAAAGCCTGCATTGCTGCAGGGCGGTAAATCCGACCGTGCCAGGCCACGGGGTCAGGGTTCATGGATCCGTTGTTGTCCCGTCTTGCCTGGTACTCCTCGATCTCGCCCGTCCACCGGGCCAGCCGGGCCCATAGACCCGAAGGCATGAGCGCTGTGCCCAGCTTGTCCGCGGCGTAGAGCCTGGACCGCTCGATCCCGGCCGCGGCGCACCAGGCCCGCGAGTGTCCCTCGACCAGCCGGGCCAAACGGTGAAGTCCCAGGGCGTCCAGGATCACCGCCACCCGCCAGGCGTGGTGAAGGCCCTCGGGGCCGTCAACGTCCCGACGGCCCAGGTAACCCCAGTCGTGAACGATGATCGCCATCAGGTCGCCCGGGCCCGGCCGGCCGTAGAGCCGTTGCCAGGCCCGGGCCACGTAGATCGGGTGCAGGATAAACTGATGACAGCCGAACAAGAGCGTCGCCGTGCCTCGTCTCAATCGTCTTCTCCCTCGGTGCAGATCTCGATCACCCGCTCACACATGGCTTGGTCGAACATGGCGATGTGGCAGTCATCGCCATCGATACCGAGCTTCCAGGCCAGCCAGTTGTAGGCCTCGTCTCGGCCCCAACGGCGGCCTTTCCAGTAGGTGTCAAAGGCCCGGTGGGCCTCCTTCCGGGCCGTCCGGGTCGCCTGGTCGGCCGGGATCCCCATGGGCGTCCCGTCCGGATGGGCGCCGTGAACCCCGGAACACTGCGGCCAGTTGGTGCACCCGAAGAACTTGCGGGGATCCCCGTTGCCGTACGGGTGCTTCCTGGTTTCCCGAAGCACCATCGGCGCCCCGCAGTCCGGGCAGATAACTTCACGATCCCCGTCCATCAGAACGGAATATCGTCGTCGGGTGGAGGCGGCGGTCCGGCCGCGCCGCCCCGGTCTCGCCGACCGTTCCGTCCCGCGCCTCTGGCCGAGCTTCCACCCCGGCCGCGGCCGGATCCTGTCCGGCCGGTGTCAGCGTCGTCCACCCGACCAAGCATCTGCAGGTTCTGCCCGACCACCTCGGTGGTGTAGCGGTCCTCGCCGTCCTTTTCCCACTTCCGGGTCTGCAGCCGGCCCTCGACGTACACCTGCTTGCCCTTGTGCAGGTACTCGCCGCAGACCTCGGCCGTGCGGCCGAAGAAGACCACCCGGTGCCACTCGGTCTTTTCTTGCCACTCGCCGTCCTTGTCCTTGAACCGCTCGGACGTGGCCAGAGTAAAGTTGGCGATGGCCCGGCCGTCAGTGGTGTAACGGATCTCCGGATCACGTCCCAGGTTGCCGAGGAGTGTCACGCGATTAACAGAACCGCCCATAGTGGTCCCTCTTTCTTCTTTGGAGGTTGTCTTTGGCGTGTAAACGAGAGTGCTCGGACCTGGTCATGAGCCAAAGATTGTCGATTTTGTTATTGCCCCGGTCTCCGTCTACGTGATGGACAATTTCTTGAGGACGGATCCGACGTCCAATTAACTGCTCCATCATGACGACATGAACCGCCCTGCCTTTATGCTCTCCCCGGGTAAATTCAAGGTAGCCTGAGGGGGTTTTTCGAACCCCCCTTGCATGGTCTTCAGCCCAACGCTTTCGCCCCAGGCTGATATTTTTTTTGTGTTCTTCGCTGAACGTTCTTGTTCGGCCGATTTGGTGCTGGCCAAGAGCGGGGCACAAGCGCAATCCCTCGACGCGAGACCTCATTTTTGTGCCAGCTGCGATCAGACGACTTCTAACTCTTGACCGCGGCCAACCAAGAAGGCTAGAAATCGCCGGGATGCTCAGCTTTTCCTGTTCGTAGAGAGCCCTCAGTTCCTCTGGAGACATCAGTTTCGCCCCGTATTTCGGCCATGTGGAAGCGGACCCGCCATATCAACCGACCTTCCCGACCAGGCTCACCCGGCCGTCTTGAACGTGAAACGATCCCGGAGACGGTTGATCGGTCACCCGGGTGACCAGGTACTGAAAGCCGTCCGCCTCGGACTCCGCCTCGGCCACCAGGGCGGCGAAGCTGTCAGCGTCCAGAGTTTCGGCCCGGTCGACCAGGATCACCTTCAGGTCGCCGGCCAGGCCCTTGGCCAGGGCCAGGGAGACCTTCATCTGCTCGCTGGTCGAGAGCTGGTCCAGGTCCTTGCCGTCCACGGTGATCTGGTCGCCGTTCAGGGCCAGGCCCGGGACCGGGAACTCGAGGCCGGCCATGACTTGTTTGGGGAGTTCCTCGGTGTAGGCCTTGACCTTGCGGTCCAGATCGGCCGCGGCCCGCTCCGCGGCCTTGACCTCGGCCTCGGCCTGGTCGGCGGCGTTCTTGGCGGTGCGCCAACGGGACCACTGACGGGCCGTCTCGATGCGCCGCTCGAGCTGGGCGCTGTATCGCCTCATCTCGTCGACCTGGGCCGTGGTGACCTTGGGCTCGG
>JAHJDS010000071.1 GCA_018812395.1 Pseudomonadota bacterium | reverse complement strand
GGCCGCCTGGATCTACATGAACAAGGGCTGCGTCATCCCCCTGATGGCCGTGCCCTCCATCGTCGGATTAATGCTCGGTTCCTTTGTGGGAGTCAAGCTTTTGAGCCGAGCCAAGCCCAAATTAATCCGCTACATGGTCATCGTCGTCCTGTTTTTCGCCGGCCTCAAGGCGGTGGACAAGGGCCTGGGCCTGGGAATCCTCGGCTGAGGGTGAAAGGAGCAACATCATGAGCGCCCCTCGAAAAGACGACCTGAGGCCGATGCCGGAACAGATCACCTACGCCAACCTCCTGTTTTACGGGGCCTGGGCCGGCATCTTTCTGCTGTTGGTGACCTACTCCTTGTATCTCAGCGGCGTCCTCTCGCCCCACGTGGACATCGCGGTGGTGCCCCAGCACTGGGGCCGCGGGGTCCAGGAGTATCTGCACGCCACCAAGTCGCCCCAGGGCTGGGCCTGGATCTCTCTGCTGGGCAAGGGCGACTTCCTCAATTTCATCGGTCTGGTCCTCCTTGCCGTGATGAGCATTATCTGCTACCTGGTGTTGTTACCGGGTTATATCCGGCGCAAGGATCGGGTCTACGCCATCATCTGCATCCTCGAGGTCCTGGTGTTGAGCGTGGCCGCCTCCGGAATCCTGGGTGCCGGCGGACACTAGAGCGCGGGCCGTGACTGGTTTGGAAAGAGGTGTATCATGACCAAAAAGGATCTGAGCATACTGTTGGTGGACGACGAGGAGAAATTCCTCGATTCCATCGCGGAGAGGATCAGGCTCAAGGGATATGAGCCGCTCATGGCCCGGTCCGGCCAGGAGGCCGTGGCGCTCGCGGAAAAGAACAAGATCGACGTGGCCGTGGTGGACCTGCGAATGCCGGACATGGACGGGCTGGTGACCATCACCCGGCTCAAGGAGCGCCAGCCCAAGATCAAGACCGTCCTGCTGACCGCCTTTGGCGACGACAAGACCAAAGAGGCCGCCGAGGCCCTCAATACGGCCTACTTCGAAAAGCAGGACATGAAGAGCTTCTGGGACTTTCTGAGCCGGCCCAAGAGGAAGCCGCACGTCCTGTTGGTGGACGACGAGGAGAACTTTCTCAAGTCCACGGCCGAGAGGGTCAGGCTCAAGGGATACGAGCCGCTCCAGGCCCTGACCGGCCAGGAGGCCATCGAGATCGCCCGGAACATCGAGATCGACGTCGCCGTGGTGGACCTGCGCATGCCGGACATGGACGGGCTGGTGACCATCACCAAGTTGAAGGAACTCCAGCCCAAGATCAAGACGGTGCTCCTGACCGCCTTTGGCAATGAAAAGCTCAAGGAGGCCACCGAGGCCCTCAATTCCGATTACTTCGAAAAGCAGGACATGGGGAGCTTCTGGGGTTTCATGAGGAACTTCAAGCAGAAGCTCGAGGACACCATGGCCGCCGCGGGCATGGCCACCGGCGGTGACCTCGATGACGCGGTCAAGATCGAGGCGGGCAAAAAGGCCGAGCCCGAGAAGGGGGACAAGCCGGCCCCGCCGCCGGCGCCCGAGAAGCCGGACCGAAAGTGAGCGGCCTGGGGACCATCACCAGGGTCCCCGGTCACGGGAGGCCGCCGCGGTCCGCCCGGGCTTCACCAGGCCCGCTCCGGGGCTCTTGATTTACCCCCCCCACGGTGTTTATATATAGGGTGTTTATCTATATACGACGTTCGGCCGGGCCGTTGTCGCGGACGGCAACAACGGCCCGGCCCGGTGGGACCATTTCAGGACAGTGATTCATGGAAGAGACCGTCGCCAAGATCCTGATAGTGGACGACGAAGAGCGGTTTCTGGAGTCCATCTCCGAGCGGATGAGGCTCCTGGGATTCGAGCCGCTGACGGCCACCCATGGCCTGGAAGCCATTGAAACGGCGAAGAACCGCGATATCGATCTGGCGATCGTCGATTTGAACATGCCCGATCTGGACGGGCTGGTGATCATCGCCAAGCTCAAGGAGATCCACCCTGATCTGCGGACCGTCCTTTTGACCGCCCACGGCGACGAAAAGGTCAAGCAGGCCACCGAGGCCCTCAACGCGGCCTATTTCGAAAAGGACGACATGTCCAGCCTGTGGGGTTTTATCAAGAAGTTCAGGTCCAAGTCCGGGATGATCATCATCACCCCGCCGGCCGACGTCGACGAGTCCGGGGGCGCGACTCCGGAGGGCATGTTCGGTATCCGGCCCGAAGAAATCGAGTTGCTGGCGGCCCGTCAGACCCTGGAAAAGCGGAAGCGCCCCCTCGACCTCCCCGCACCGGCCATCGAATACTTCCAGGGGCCCCGGCTCATCGGCGAGACCCCCCCGATGCAGGAACTCAAGAACAGCATCGCCAAGGTGGCCGTTCTGGACTGCACGGTCCTCATCCAGGGGGAGACGGGCACCGGCAAGGAACTGGTGGCCAAGGCGATTCACAATCTGAGCCCCCGCCGTGGAAACCGCTTTCTGGCCATCAACTGCGGCTCCTTCAGTCAGGAACTCCTGAGCAACGAGCTATTCGGCCACGAGAAGGAGGCCTTCACCGGGGCGGTACGCACCAAGAAAGGCATGTTCGAGGCCTCGTCCGGCGGGACCCTGCTTCTGGACGAAGTCGGCGACACGCCCCCCCCGATGCAGGTTCAGCTGTTGCGGGTCTTGCAGGAGAGGACGATCATCCGGGTGGGGGGCACCGAGGAAATACCGGTGGACGGCCGGGTCCTGGCGGCGACCAACCAGAGCCTCAAAAAGAAGGTCGAGGCCGGCCAGTTCCGGGAGGACCTCTACTACCGGCTGAACGGGTTCGAGATACGCATTCCGCCGCTCCGGGAGCGCCGGGACGACATCCCGCCCCTGTGCAGTTATTTTCTGGACAAGTATCGCCGGGAATTCGACAAGGAGGTGGAACACGTCTCCGACGAGGTGATCGAAGTCTTCATGTCCTACCCGTTTCCGGGGAACGTTCGGGAGTTGGCCAACGTGATCGAGCGGGCGGTGATCCTGTGCGAGGACCGGGTGATCGAGCGGCAGCACCTGCCGGGAAGGTTCAAGGAGGCGGATCATTTCCCGCCCCAAGGGCGCCAAGACCTGGTGACCCTGGCCGAGATGGAGGAGCGGTATATTTTCGAGGTGCTGGCCGCCTGCCGGGGCAACAAGACCCGCGCGTCCGAAATTTTAGGTATCAATCGGGCCAGCCTGTGGCGCAAGCTGAAACGGTTGCAGGCCGAGGCCGAGGCCTGAACGTTGCAAATAATAACGACGTTGCCAATAGATACTATTTCGACAACATATTGATTTGCAAAAGATATTGACCTAAAAACAGGCCGAGCGTTTAATAATGCATCATCCGCCCCATGGCCCCTTGAGAAGTGTCTTGCGTTAAATACCAATTAAATCAACAATATAAGCCGATATCGCCCCTTGGCACGATTCCTGTATGCTTAAAAAGGCAACAGAGGCCCTGGTCAGCACCAGCGGCCCAGCAACACCAACGGGGTAAAAAAAATGGCCATCATCACCATCTCCCACGATTCCTTCAGCCACGGCCAGGAAATCGCCGACAAGGTCGCCCAGCGCCTGGGCTACGAATGCATCGGTCCCGAGGTCATTCAAGAGGCCTGTGAGGCCTTCAATTTACCCCAAAAGGCCCTCAAGCGCGCCCTGCACGATTCACCCCGCGTCCTGGAGCGGTTCTTGTCCAAGAAGGAACGCTACATCGCCATGTTCCGGGCCGCCTTTTTCGAGCGCATGCGCCACGACAACGTGGTCTATCACGGCCTGGCCGGTCACGTCTTCCTGGCCGGCGTGCCGCACGTCTTCAAGGTGAGGATCATCACCCACCTCGATGACCGGGTCCGGGAGGAGATGCGCCGCGAGGGGATCACCGATCCCGGCGAGGCCCGGCGGCTGATCGAACGCCGGGACGCCGAGCGCAAGGGTTGGACCAGGTACCTCTACGACCGGGACAACCACGACCCCGAACTCTACGACATCTACCTCAACCTCCAGGGCATCGGCGTCGACCAGGCGGTGGAGATCATCGTCAACGCCATGAAGATCTCGACCAACGGTCACATGCCGGTCATGCGCAAGATGCTGGCCGACCGTGCCCTGGAGGCCAAGGTCGAGGCCCGTCTGTTGGAGATCTTCCCGGACGTGCAGGTCCAGGTCCGCGAAGGGGAGGTGTTCGCCCGGATCAACGCCTCGATCGTCCAGGAGGACATGGTGGCCCGCAAGGCCCGGGGCGCGGTGTCGGACATCGAAGGCGTCAAGGCCGTCAGGGTCGGCGTGGCCCCGTCCAACTACGTGCCCTTCTAATCAGTCGCCTACTCAAGGGTCGCCCCCTCCATGGAGGAGGCGACCGTTTTTTAAAAATACCGTTAACAAACGGGCTCGGGCGATGGCCCACCATCCCCGATCCTCGTCCCATGCCTCACTACCCCCCGGTGAGTATTGACCAGCGCCATGTCGCGACCTGATTCACCGGGCCGCGTGATCAGACGTCATTGGGACACTGGGCGTTGATCACGCACCTCGGTCTATGGGGCCACCGGCAGATGACGCGGCAGCGACAGACGCGCTTGAGTTGGTAGCGCAGCTTGCACTTGCCGTCCGTCGCGCAGTCCGAGACGTGTTCGGTCCGGCAGGTCCGGATGATCCGGCAATGCTTCATGGCCAGCCTGCACGCCGTGGGCCAGGCCGGCGGGGCAATCGTCTGACCAGCCTTGACCGCGGCGTCGCCCGCCATGGCCGTCTCGCCCGCCGGGGCCATCAGGATGACCGCCGCCAACACGGCCAACACCAGCCTAAAAATCCGGTAACTCATTTTCTCTCCCCCTGTTCCGAAAAAAGGTCATGACCCCCAGGACGACTGACCTTTGGACCTCGAGACGGGGCAGGGAGTTCCCCAACGGCTTGATTCGTAGCGGTGTTGAATGGCTTTAGTTTATTTTCGGACCGTTCATTCGATGAGGTCGATGACGGTCCCCAGCATCTCGTCGGCGGTTTGGAGGGTCTTGACGTTGGCCTTGAAGCCGGCCTCGGCCGTGATCTGATCGACCATCTCGCCGGCCAGGTCCACGTTGGACGTTTCCAAAAAACCCTGGCGGATTCGGCCCAGGCCGTTTTGACCTGGTACGGAGATGATCGGCGCCCCGGCCGCGGCCGTGGCGGCGAACAGATTGCCGCCCTGGGCGGCCAGGCTTTGGGGGTCGGGGAAGCTAACCAGTTGAATCTGACCGGCGCCGATCTCCTGGCCGTCGGGGCCGATAATCGACACCCCGCCGCCGGCGTCGATGGTCATTGATTGGGCGGTGGGTGGCACCTGGATGGGGGGTTCGAGGCGGTTGCCGGCCGGGTCGGTCAGATAGCCTTCCGAGTTCATCGTGAGCGCGCCGGCCCGGGAGTACAGGGTCTCTCCGCCCCGGCTGACCTGGAAGAAGCCCGGTCCGTCGATGGCCAGATCCAACGGGCGGCCGGTGTGGAGCGCGCCGCCGCTGGTCATGAGGCGGTACAGGCCGACGCTCTGGACGCCCATCCCGGCCTGGTCGGCCGCGGCCTGGGCCAGACCCAGACCGGTGCTCGCCGCGTCGGCGACCTCGAGGCGTTGCGCCTTGAAACCGGGCGTGGCGACGTTGGCCACGTTGTGGCCCGAGACGCTGAGCCGGCGGCTGAACGACCGGACCCCGGACAGGGCGGCGGACATGCCCAGCAGCATCGTGCCCCTCCGCTTAATCCTGCAGCACGTGCCAGATTCGTTTCGGGTCCAGGCCCTGGTGGGCGTCCACCAGGTCTTGCTTGCGGTTGATGATCGTCCGCAGCAGGACCTGGGCCTCGGAAACCGATCCGATGGCGTTCTGGGACGAGGCCTGGTTCTCCTTGTACACCAGGCTGACCTCGGTCCCGGACCAGGGCTCCGACGTGGTCTTTTTCCGGCCCTGATCCGTTTTCTGGGCCGGGCGGTCTTTGTTGACCACCAATCGGAGATGAGGGGCGTCGACACGCATGGCAAAATACCCAAGTGTGCGTTTCACCCTTCTTATCGGACCCCTTGAGTTAAATCTTAAAGGTTTTTTTCAAAAAAGTCTACGGCTCGGGCTTACTTGTCAATATTATTGGCAAAAATATGTGGGACATCCGGGCGGTTCGGCCTCGATAAGCCCGGCCGCCAACCCTGACCAGCCATCACCAACAGTCAGAACTTAAATTTCCCGGGCGCCGATGTAGGGCTTGACGTACCTCCAGGGGACGACCATGGGCCGAAGTTGTCTATCGGCCGGCTTCAGTATCGTGTCGCGATCTCGGTCAATCCATGATTTTCCCGGCCGTGGTGCGGGATGTGGCGCCATCAAACCTGGGACCAGGGTCCCCTGGCGCCGGTCAATCGCGGCAAATAATTGGCCACACCGCGGCAAAAAGGTTTATTGAGGCCGAGAGGAGAGCCCCCTGGTTTTCGCTCGGCGATGTCCGGTAGAATAATATGAATCATCCTGCAGGAGAACCAGTGAGTCGGCCCGGTAATCTGACGCCCATGGTCAGGCAGTACTTCACCCTCAAGGAGGAGTATCCCGGGGCCATCCTTTTCTTACGCATGGGCGATTTCTACGAGATGTTCTTCGAGGACGCCGAAAAGGCGGCCCCGGTCCTGGACATCACCCTCACCGCCCGGGGTCGGCTCGACGGCCGACCGATCCCCATGTGCGGCGTTCCCCATCACGCGGCGGACCAGTACCTGAACCGTCTGACCCGGGCCGGTCTGACCGTGGCCGTGTGCGAGCAGACCGAGGACCCCAAAAAGGCCAAGGGCCTGGTTAAGAGGGAAGTGGTGCGGGTGATCACGCCGGGGATGGTGATCGACGCCGGGGCCCTGCGG
>JAHJDS010000070.1 GCA_018812395.1 Pseudomonadota bacterium | reverse complement strand
GCGGGCCATCGACAACCTGAAAAGGGTCGGGGCCCTCGATCCGGACCGCCTCCATCGGATGGATCATCAGGCCCTGGCCGAACTCATCCGGCCGGCCGGCTACTTCAACATCAAGGCCCGGCGGCTCAAGAACTTCATGGCCGTCCTGCACGACCAGTTCGCCGGCCGGGTGGAGAACATGGCCGCCTGGGACACGGACGCCCTGCGCGAAGTGTTGGTGTCCACCAAGGGCATCGGTCCGGAGACGGCCGATTCGATCCTGCTCTACGCCCTGGGGCGGCCGGTGTTCGTGATTGACGCCTACACCCATCGCCTCGCCACCCGCCTGGGGCTGGCCTTCGAGGACGCCGATTATTACCAGCTCCAGGAAATGTTCGTGGACAACCTGCCCCAGGATGCTAAACTGTATAACGAACTCCACGCCCTGCTGGTGAGTTTAGGCAAGAACTTCTGCCGGCCCAAACCGAAATGCGAACCCTGTCCCTTGCTTGACCGGCCCTGTCCCTTTGGTCAGGAGCGGTTGGCCGACCGGGAGTGATCGAATATGAGAGTCTTCGGCGCAGTGGTGGCCCTGTTTTTCCTGGTGACGTCTTCCGTCTTGGCCCAGGATTCGACCTCTCCTTCCGCCTCCCTCAAAAAGGCCCCGGCCAAACCAAATCCCCATCTTAAAAAGCTCATCGGCGACTGGCGGCACCTCCAAATCCTGGTCAAATCGAAGACCGTCACCCTCAAGAACGGCAAGACAGTCAAAACCAAGCCCATCACCCGCACCGTCCGGGTCTCGTTCAAGCCCGACGGCAAGTTCGTCATGCTCATCGTCCACACCAAGAACAGGACCGAGAAGAGCCTCGGCCGCTGGAAACTGGAGGGCGGCGTCATTCTGACCCGGCTCAAGGACGATGTCACCTGGACCAAGACCATTATCGTCCGCCTGAAACAGGACGTCCTGGTGGTCAAGGACTCGGGCAGCGGTCACCAGACCAAGTTCACTCGACTCAACTGACGGCCGGGTCTCAGGGGGTGACCCGGGGCCACCCCGGCCCCGGGCGCGGGACGCGAATGTTTTGGGCGTCCCGGGAAGCCGTCTTGAAATGGCGCCCTGATCGCCCGGTGGTGTGGCGCCCGGAGCCGAAGATGAGGGAACATGTCCGGTCCCTGTCCGCGGTCTTGACCCTGGTGTTGGTCCTGGCCGGGGGTTTCGCCGCCATGGCCGACCCGGACGAGCGCGCGGTCGAGGGGACCATTAAGACCTACTTCCTGGCCCGGCAGAGGGTTTTCCTGGTCAAGACGGGCGGGCAATGGAAGGTGTCCGGCGTCAGGCCGGAGGGCCACCAACCAAGATGATCGACACCGGGACATCGGCGAGGCGGGAATGCCGTTCACGATTCTGCCGCTGACCGCGGACCACCTGGATCAGGTGGTGGCCATTCATCTGGCCCGGTTTCCCGAGGACTTCATCACCTCGCTGGGCCGGGGCTGGCTGAGGCGGGTGTTCTATCCGGCCTACCTCGAATTGGCCGGGGGGTTCGGTTTCGTGGCCGTGGGGGAAAACACGGTCCGGGGCTACATCGTCGGCAGCGAGGACAGCCGCTCGTTTTACGCCCAAATGCTCCGGTGGCGGACGTTCGGTCTGGCCTGGTCATTCCTGTGGGCCGCGCTGAGGCGGCCCAGGATGATCAAGCGCGCCCTGGCGGTCAGGCGAACGGTCCGGGCCGAGCCCGAGCCGCCGGCGCCGGCCGATCTCAGCTACGTGGCCTTGAAGCCCGGTTCAGAGCGCCGGGGCATCGGCGCGGCCCTGGTGTCGGCCCTGGCCGATTATCTGCGGGCGCGGGGGCATGAGGGCTGTTGGGTCAAGGGCTGGGCCGACAATCCCCAGACGGACGGCTTTTACCAGGCCGCCGGCTTCCGGCCGGTCCAGGATTATTATTCCGACGGCCGCCACTGGCGGCTGTACGTCCTGGATTTGGTCAGGCCATAGCGGCCAGGCGTTCATCCATGATCTCGACCCAGCCGGGCGCGCCGCAGTCTTTATAAATGCTCCTGGCCATTACTAGATGTTCCCTGCCTCGCGATAGATCACCACCCAGCTTACATTGCTCCGCCTTGACGGCGTAATCACCCGCCAGATGAAACCTCATTCCGTGGCGTTCGTGGGTCTCCACGGCCTGGGCGATCCAGTGCTCGGCCTCCTCGAATCGACCGAGGGACATCATGATTTCGCCAATGCGCCGCTTGATCAGTCCGTCATAAACGCACAGCTTATTCGCGGCCGAATAATCGCCCAAAGACTCCGGATCAAAATCTGGACGTTCCTCAGTGTTCAGTTCCGTTAACCTCAGGGCCAGGTCATTTAACCGCGCCCAACTGGGCATATGACCGATTTCCAAAAAAAGCCCGTTCGCCTTGTGGTAATGGTTCATGGCATTTTGCATGTCACCTAGTTCGAAATATGTGTCGCCCAAATAATGGTTGGCATGGCAATTCCAGAAATAGTGGTTGATTCTTTCACCGATCGTCAGTCCAGCAACAAAATGATCGACGGCCCGGTCAAGGTCGCCTATACCATAACAAGCAGTGCCAAGGGTGCAGTGGGCAAAGAGCTTCGAATATATATCGCCGCTCTTTTCGGCCAGACGCATGACTTCTCGACCGGTTTGAACAGCTTGGTCAATTTCGCCCTGGTGGTATTTGACCAAATGACTGATAAAGCTTTTAACTATTGATAGCCAAATCCATTCCTCGGCCCTTTGATGGACGTTTCCGGATTCAACAAAACATGATTCGGCCTCGTTAAAATCACAGTTAAAGGACAAAGGAATGCCTCGCCAATAGTTGGCCATCGCCCACAAACCGGCGTCATTCAATGAACGTGATTCGGCCAAGGCCTTATCGTAGTATTCGAAGGCGGTGGTGAAATCTTCCTTAATATAAAAATAGTACATGCCCAGGATGATGTTAATCTGGGCAATTCTTCTTGAATGGCCGAGGCCCGACGCTGTTTCGATTATGGGACTTATGATCTTGTGGGACTCATTCAAGTGGCCCATGTCCATGAAGCGGATGCCGAGGATCGTCCTGACATTGACGATGTTTTTCAATACGTCTTTGTTTTGGGGCATACGCTCCAAGCAAGCGATGGTTCTTTCGGCGTAATCGATCGATTCCTTGATCGCCCCGGTGTCGCCTGCCTTGGCCCCGGCCATTTTAAAGTAGGCCG
>JAHJDS010000004.1 GCA_018812395.1 Pseudomonadota bacterium | reverse complement strand
TGTCCGGCTGACCGTAGATCGGTGAATTGGGGTGGTAGGCCTGGAGGATGACCAGTTCGGTGGCCCGCTTGTCCCAGGGGCAGTCCGGGGCCTCATGGCCGTCGTCGGCCCGGATGATCCTCTCGTCCCCAAACGGCTTGAACCAGGTCTTTTTCGGGACACCTCCCTGATTGACGGTTTGGAGCCAGGTAACGGTCTTGGTGAGCCGAAAATCCTTGGCCGGGGCGTGTTTTATTCTGGCGACCTCGCCCAGGAGGTCTCTTCTGACCTCGAACAGCCCGAAGCCGATGGCCTCCCGGTCGAGCCAGGACGGCTCCAGCACGGCGGTCAGGTCGTTTTCGGCCAGGAACTCCTCGAGCCGGGTTCTTTCCTCTTCCGAAGGCGACTCGACCTGATCTCTCGGGGTGATGGAGTGACCCAATCCCGCGATGACGGACGCCTTCAGACTGCAGCAGCGGAAGTGCTCGGCGTTCTCGTCAAGTAAGAGGGCCAACTCACCGAGCGGGTACCGGGGCTTGATCACCTGGTCGTTGAGGCTGGACTGCTCCTCGGTCTTGACCTGGGACGGCTGGACCTCCCGGGTCTCCCCGCCCTTGGCCACCGCCACGCAGAACGTGCCCCGCCTCTTCTTCATCACCTGTTCCTCGGCAACCGGATCCGCTTGCGCACCTGCCAGAACATCAGCCAGGCGATCACCAAATCGTCCTTGTGCCCGGGCATGGCCTCATAACGGTTCTTCGCCTTGCTCCACTGGAAGGCTCTGAGTTCACGCCAGACCTCGAGGTCGGGGCAGTCAGTGAGACCCTGCCGGATGACCTCTTGCCCATCCGAGATCATCACCGGCCGGGTTTTCGGGTTGGTGGGCCAGCCGTATTTCTTGTCATCCCGGTGGCGGTAGAGGTTGCGGTAGCCTTCCCCGCGGATGGTCGCCAAAACCGCGTGGCCGTGGTTGTTCCTCTCCACCGCGATCAGGGCGCCGTTGTAATACTTGGCCACCTCGATCAGATACTTGGCGTAGATCGCCGGCTCCCAGTACCCCGCGAACATGGCCATGACCCGTCCGGTGCGGTACTCCATGACCAAAGCGGCGGACCGGTCGTTGTCCTTGTCCTCGGCGTCGGGTCCGCCTTCAGCCACGTCTGCCACAAGAATGTAGAACGCGCCCTTTTCCGGCAGGCCGTAGATTTTAATCGGTCCCCGGTCGAGGTCCACGAAACGTCGTGATTTCTGCCCTGGCGTGTCCAGGATCTCCAGGTCGCAGACCCGGATGGGTTTGGTCTGGCTGGCCTTGAGTAACCCCTCGGCGACGGCCCCCTGGTCAAAGGCCGAGGCCCCCCGGTGCAGGAAGGCCTCATCGACCGTGGCCGGGTACTCCCTCTTGAACTTGTCGACGTCTCCGCCGCAGGTGTTGCGGATGGTCCATTTCCGCCAGTGGAGCTGCTCCCAGGTGAGGTTCAGCTCGTCGTGAAGGCGCTTTTCCTCGCTCGGGCCCGCCTTGCCGTCGATCACCTTGGGGCGGTTGACCTCCTCAATGAACACTTTCTTCTCGTCGAAGTCCTTGAAGGCGAGAGCGTTGTCCGGATTCTCGTGCCAGGGGAAGAAGACCAGCTTAAAATCGTTGGCGCCGATCTCGGCGTCCTTGACCAGATCGTAGAAGAGCCCCGAGGGTTCCTTGCCCGTGGACTCGGCGATGACAATCGTGTCCGGGTCCGAGGGGACCGTGGCCATGACGGACGTGAAGACCTCGCGGTCCCGCTCCCTGTGTTTCGGCCAGATGCCCACCTCGGAGAGATGGGCCAGCTGGTAGGTACCCGACCGGCCGGCGTCCTCGTTCTCCGCCGACTCGATGGTGATCCCGCTCATCAGCCCGGGATTTTTCGAGCGGGTGTCCTTGTCCGGGTTTTCGAGGATGAGCTCCTTCTTGCTCGAGTATCTCGCCAGGGGCTGGAGGTTGACCTTCTGGTTGTTTATCTGCGCTTCCCGGTCGGCGTGATCGTGGAAGCGCTTGTAGATCGCTAAGAGGTTGCCCGAAGCCTCCTTCTTGTGGGCGATGGCGATGGCGTGTCTGCCCGAGCGGGTCGCAGCGTCGTGGTAGATGATCCCGCCCGCCCCGGTGGTGGTGCCCACCTGGCGGAACTTGACGACCACGATCCTCACCGGGAGGCCGGCTATCCTCTGTTCCTCGACCACCGCCCAGAGCTTGATCTGCTCGGCGTTGGGGTGGAAGGGCTGCAGCCCCTGGGTCTTGGTCAGGATTTTCAGGTGCGGGGCGTATTCCAGGAAGTTCAGGAGTCCGGGGCGGTCCGGGTTGTCGGTGACGTACCGCTCGATGGGGATCGGCGCCGCGGGTCCCGTTTGATCCCCGGGGTTGGGGATGACCAGGGCCAGGGCCTGCTGGGCCGTCTTGGCCACACTCACCGCCTGGCTGGCCGCCCATAGTCTCTGGGAGCCCTGGGCCTCCTTCAAGGCATCCAGGGCCGCCTTGCGGGCCTCATTGACCAGGACCTCGGTGGTGACGATCTCCAGAGTTCGCTCTTCAACCACCTTGGCGGTGATGTTTTTTTCGGCCCGCTGCCGCGCTTCTGCCTCAATCTGCTCCTGCTTGGCGATCCGTTCTTCGTACCACCCTTCGGCCCGGGCCTTCTTGTCCAGCGTGCTCTCGCTGACCTTGAAACGCTGCGCCGCTACTCGAAAACTCGCCTTCGGGTGGGTAATGTACCAGGCCTTGATCTGGGGCCAGTCCGGCTTGTCCTTTTGGGGCCCGGTCAGGTCCGCGTCGTTTTTGCCGTCGTTTTTCGCGTCGTTTTTCGCCGCCGCGTCGTTTTTGGTCTCCGTCGTTTTTTTTTGAGTGCGCCAGCCTCGGGTCCGGTTCTTGGTCCGCAGGGTACTGTCCGAGATACCGAACCGCGCCGCGATCGCCTTCAGGTCCTCGTCAGGATGCTCCTCGACGTACCGGCCGATCTCGGCCCACTCGGCCCCTGAAAGCCGCTTGTTTCCCTTTTTGGGAGGCACATCATCGATCCTGCCGCTCTGACCA
>JAHJDS010000069.1 GCA_018812395.1 Pseudomonadota bacterium | reverse complement strand
TCGAGCCGGTCGGTCCGGTAGCGGTCGATGACCCGGTCGTAGCCGACGACCCCGTCGGCCTCGTCACCGGGGGCGCCGACGACGATCATCGTTTCGATCGAGTCCACCTCGGCCCGGACGGCCGTGCCCTTGGCCCAGATGGCGGGGTCCACGCCCCGCCCGGCCACTACCAGGACCTTGCTCCCGGCCGCCCGGCAGATCTCGGCGATGGTCCCCGGCTCGAGCATCGGGTTGATCGGATTGACCACCCCCGTTGCCTCCCCGCCCCAGAGCACGAAGTGGGACTGGGGCAGATTGGGCAACAAATAAGAGACCACGTCGGTCCGGCCCATCCCCAGATCGTGGAGCAGGTTGGCCGTCTGGGTGACCCGCTCCACCAGGCGCCGGTAGGAGAAGACCTCCGGTTCGCCATAACGACCCCCGTTCGAAATGAAGGAGATGGCCGGGGCGTCGGGATCGACGCCGGCCCCGTGTCCGAGCAGATCGTAGGTGTTGCTGAACTGCAGCCGGTCCTCGATCGGCGTCCGTTCGAACTGCACGATCCCGGCCTGATCCCGATGCTGATAGCCGTGCATCTACGCGTCCTTTGTCCGGTCGGGGGCATTCTCCGTCAGGGCCAGGTGACCCGGTCCGGTTTAACAATCTAAAAAAAAAGACCCGCCTCGTCAAGAGGCGGGTCCCCGGCCCGGCCGGGGCCGAGCCGGAGGGAATCCGAGAATACTACTTGCAGACCTTGACCAGCTTGAACTTGATACAGATCTTCTTGCGGCCGTACTTGGCGCAGCGCTTGACCGGCTTGAACTTGATGCAGATTTTCTTGCCGCCGACCTTCTTCCACTTCAGGCAATGCTTGGCCCGCTTGAACTTGAGGCAGACCCTCTTGCTGCCGTATTTGCGGCAGCGCTTGATCATCTTGCAGACGCGTTTGGCCACCACCATCGTTCCGGCGGCGTCCGCCTGGGCAATGGCCGGCTTGGAGTCGGTGGTCCCGGCCAGGGACGAGATCGGCAGCACCAGGGCCAGACCGACGGCCACGATCATCGCCGAAAAAAACAGCCTTTTCAATTCATTCCCTCCGTCCAATTTGTGTGTTTCGCCCGAATCGGCCTTCGCCGCCCGGGAGTTTGCCGCGGATTATGATTCTTGCATCAGCCCGGGTCAATACTTTTTTTGCAAACCAACCGGTTCCAGACGGAAATATCTTTGACACCACCGTTGAACCCGGTTAGTAACATTGACCGGGACGAAATATTTCGCAAGGGGGAGGAATCATGAGTGCGGTCCAGTCAAACACCCCGGGCCGGGGCGGACGTTTCCTGAGATGGGTGGCCATACTTATCGTGGTGGTGGCGGCGGTGGTCTTGGCCCTGCACGTTGTTTTTGACCGGGAGACCATTCTGCTGGACCAGAAAACCCGGCCGGGGCCGGCCGCCAACTACGTCGGCCTGAGCGACGGGGTGACCCACCTGGAAAGGGCCGGTCAGGCCGGCCGGCCGGCGGTGGTCCTGGTGCACGGGGCCACCGTGCCCATGTGGGACTGGGACCCGCAGTTCAAGCCCTTGGCCGCCGCCGGTTTCCTGGTGGTCCGATACGATCAATTCGGCCGCGGCCTGTCCGATCGGCCGGACGGGGCCTATGACCGGGCCTTCTACCGCCGCCAGCTCGGGGACCTGATCGCCAAACTCAAGCTGGGCCGGGTCCATCTGGTGGGACATTCCTTTGGCGGGGCGGTGGTGGTGGACTTCGCGGCCCATCATCCGGAGGCGGTCAAGAGCCTGGTCCTGATCGCGCCCATGGTCAACTCAGTCAAGAGGGACGCGGGCATCAAGCTCATTCGGCTGCCCCTCATCGGCGGCTTCCTGCTGCGGCTGATCGGGGTCAACTCCATGGTCAAGCGGGCGGGCAAGCTCCTCAAAAACCTCCCTGAAGCCAGGCGATATCAGAGGCTTTTCCGGGAGCAGTTCAAGGTCAAGGGGACCGAGCGGGCGATTCTGGCCATGTTCCGCTCGGACGCCATGCGGGACTTTCGGGCCGGTTACGCCCGGGTCGGGCGGACGCTGCTGCCGGTGCTCGTCATCTGGGGTGAGCGGGACGACGATATCGACCAAAAGCTGCTCGAGGGGGCCGTTGGGTCACTGCGCCAAAAAGGGGCGGCCAAGGTCGAGTTCAAGGTGTTGCCCGGGGCGGGGCACTCGCCCAATCTGGCGGTCCCGAAAAAGGTCAACGCCCTGATCGTCGAATTTTTGAAGAAGGCGGACGGGACTTAAATCCATTGAAATTACAAAAGGCGAGGACGATCTCGGCCTCCTCGAAAAAGGTCGGCCGCGTCCCCGCTGGGGTCATCCCCGGCCCGGCGCTCAGTCTTCGGACAGTCCGTCCGTTCGTCTGAGGCGCTTGATGTCGGCCCGGCGGCGCTTTTGCCGCAGCCGGCGCTGCCGGGCCGCCGCGGAAGGCGCCGTGGGCCGGCGCTTTTTCGGGGGAGTGGCCGCCCGGCGGATGAGTTCGACCAGGCGGTCGATGGCCTCCTGGCGGTTTCGCTCCTGGGTCCGCTGCCGACGGGCGTCGATGATCAACACCCCTTCGCGGTTGACCCGCTTCCCGCCCAGGACGACCAGCCGCCTCCGAACGTCCTCGGCCAGGGAGGGCGAGTTGGCCGCGTCAAAGCGAAGCTGAACGGCCGTGGCCACCTTGTTGACGTTTTGCCCCCCCGGACCGGAGGCGCGGACAAAGTCGAACTCGAGTTCTCTTTCGTCCAGCTCGATCGTGGGTGTAATGCCGATCATATCGCCAGCCTAACCCAGATTCGAAGATTCGACAAGGGACCGTTGTCACGGTGACAGCTCCCCCCAGGGGACCGGCCTTGTCACATTCTCCGATAAACTCTTTAAATAAAAAACCCCGACCCGAGGCGTCGGGCCGGGGAGAAAACCATCCCGCCGCCCCCTGTCGGCCGTCAGGCCAAAAGGGCGGCGGTTCTGTCGGCTATCGCCGCCGGAATCCTCGGAATCCACCGGCGCGGTGACGGAAGGCCCACCGGGCCGCACCGGGGCGACGGAAGCCAAACCGGGCCGCGCCAGGGCGACGGAAGCCAAACCGGGCCGCGCCAGGGCGACGGAAGCCAAACCGGGCCGCACCGGGGCGACGATGGCCCCACCGGGCGAAACCGGGGCGACGATGGCCCCACCGGGCGAAACCGGGGCGACGATGGC
>JAHJDS010000068.1 GCA_018812395.1 Pseudomonadota bacterium | reverse complement strand
CGTCACCGCCCCCCGCCCCCCGGTGCCGCACGCTCCCGCAAATATCAGCCCCGCCACAAGTGCGGCGCGACAAAGACGCTCAATTTCCTTGACCACCACGGGCCCACCCGTCTCCCCGATCCCTGACGATCTGATCCCCCACCGGCCTCCGGCGAGGGACGCTCGAAACAGTCTCTTTTATGTCACGGCCGGCCACGGGGTGTCAATCGTTTTGCCCCGGGGCGGGCTCGGGCGACGGCCGCACCCCTGGCCAAAGCCGGCGGGGTGGTCTAGATTTATCCCTCAACCATGTGGACCTGTCCCTTCAGCGCTCTGGTGGGTCAGGACCGGGCCCGAGAGGCCCTGCTGTTGGCGGCGGTGGCGCCGTCCGTGGGCGGGGTGTTGCTGCGGGGCGAGCCAGGCACGGCCAAATCCACCGCTGACGGCCGACAAGCGGTCAAGGAAGACGATCTGGGGCGCGCGGCCCGGCTGGCGTTGCCTCACCGCGTCCGGCGCCAGCCCTTCCAGGACGTGGACTTCGCCCTGGAGGTTTTAAATGAAAATTAAGTGCCCGGAGTCAAATGTGCAACAGCTTTCATCAGGGCAGCGGTAGTACTGTCAATCCGAACCCACAAATCGAATCCCTGGAGATGAACACAGTTAGTACTATCGGGTTCGCTGTCGGTTTTGCCGGTGCCGCACTTAGTGTCATCCCTATGTGGGCACTGAAAACGATTATCTACAGGACATGATTCCATTATATTAACCCCCCGTTGATGGTATTAGCCAATCATATAAATTCTTTCAAAATGGTTACAAGCCCAAGGGCAATGGCCCCCAGAAGTGCCAGTAGTTTTTGCCAATCGGGCACTTTCAGACAGTCTCTTATCTTTGACGCCATAGCGGGATTGGGCAGTGAACGCAATTGAAACTCATGTTGTACTTCATCAGGGGAATTAAAGAGTTTCGGAGATTTCTTTAGAAAAACAAGGCAAGCAATGGCTGGGAATAGGACGCCTTGAATTATCGCGAGAATCACCTTTTTAACTTTTATTGATCCGTAACTATTTAAAATAAGGCAAGTAGCAATCAGAATACCTAGTACGACGGCATAAACCAGCCAACGAAGTCGAAGTTGAGTAAATCTCCATTCTTTCATATTCTTAATCTCATCTTGCGAGAAAGGCAAGTTATTAATACAATCTCTCATTATCTGATACCTCCAAATCTTTTCTTGCAATTACAAAATAACAAAGAGGGCTTTAATTGTCAACTAAAAAATAACCAATTCTTTACACAACTTCTGTAAGGAATGAGGTGTTGAGAAAATGTGTCTGTTTGTGGACGTGATCGTAGGGATTCGCGGTTCATTTTCAATTAAAAACCGAGTCAAAACGGCATTATCTGTTGAAGAAAAGCGTCCTCGGCGATGCACCACCACCGCGACGGGAACCCGGGGATCATCTGGCCCCGGCCGTATTTTTTTCGTTTGGTTCGGCTGGTGATGTGGAAGCCCAAATTGGGGTGGTGGCCCGGGCCGACGTACTCCAGGCAGATCCAGCTTCGCTTGACCGACCTACCCGGCTGGTAGACGGCCCGGGTGTTATAAAAGATCTTCCAGGCCGGATTCCACTTTTGGCGCGAAACGCCCGGCGGCGGCTGGGTCAGCGGGTTTTTTGCTAAAAACGCCCCCCGGGCCAGACTGATCGGGGCCGGATAGGCCCCGTTTTTTTTGGCGTAGTCCTCGATCACCTTGGCCAGGACCGGGGCCCGGCGCTGGAACTCGGCGTAGCCCCTGGCCATCCCCAAAAACTGGCCGCCGGAGCGCAGGGCGATCAGCAGCAGCAAGCCGGCGGTGACTATTGCCCAGACTCGCCGGCCGGGCATGTTCCGGCCGATCACGTAGCGCCACAACTTCTCGCCCCGCCTCCAGGCCGCCCCGGCCACCAGCAGGACCAGCAGGCCGATGGTGAACCAGGTCAGCGGCCCCCAGGACAGGATCTTCTGGATCGCCCAGGAGCGCTCGACCTGGAACCAGTAGAGCGGGCCCCAGAGGTGAACCTCCCGCATGACGTAGACCGGGAACAGGTTTTTCAGGATATCCCTGGCCGTGAGCAGTCCGATCAGGGTGACGGCGGCCAAAATCGACCAGTAGATTACCCGTCGACCCCGGCCAACCACTCCTCTCGAACCCAGGACGACCAGGGCGCAGGGCAAGAGGATCACCACGAAGTGGGACTTGCTGCTCATGGGCGAGAACAACAGCATCAGGCACAGGGCCGCGGCGGTGGGGGCCAACAGGTCGCGTTCGTCCGCCATCAGCCGGGCGGCCAGGAAGAACAGGACCATCATCGCCCCGGCGATGCATCCCCAGATCAGCCAGGTCGGCCCGTCGAGCAGGTGGATGATCGAGTCCGAGCCGACCCACAGCACCCGCCGCAGGAGCACCCCCAGTGACTGATTGAGGGGATTGGCCTCAAAGGCCACCAGGTCGATGACGTGGTCGCTGACGTAGGGGTCCATGACCGGGTGGTGGACGATCATCTTGGCGATGAAGTCCAGGACGTATGACCCGCCGTGGGGCAGGGCGGCCACCGGGACCAGTCCGGCCGGGTCGGCCCAGCCCAGGGGAATGATCTCGGCCACCATCCGGACCACCCCCGGGTGGGGCAGGGTCTCCCACCGGGGCGTGACCAAAAGCTCGGGCAGGAGGAACAGGCCGGCGGCGAACACCATCATCAAGGCCGCCTCCTTCCATTTCCGCCGGAGCAGAAAGACGACGACCAAAAAAGTCGGCGTGATCTTGATCGCCGCGGCCAGGCCCCAGCACAGGGACCCCCAGACGGGCCGGTCCCGCTCCAGGAGCCACAGGCCGCCCAGGATGGCCGTCGCGGCCCAGTAGTCATACGAGCCGTTGTCCAGCGGCGAGATCAGATGGCGCATGGCCAGGGCCAGGCAGAGGACGGCCAGTCCGGCGCGGGCCAGGGTCGAGGCCGATTCCCATCGGTCCCGGGTCAGCCGGGCGACCAGGAACAGGTTGGCCACCACCAGCAGCCCGTTGAGCCCGTTCCAGGTTATCCGACCCAGCCATTCGGGCAGCCAGACCAGCCACGCGCTCAGCAGGGTGAACACGGGCGGGTAGTTGTATGACCCGGGCGGCTCCTTGAACATGAGCCAGTGCCCGTTCAGGAGCCGGCCGGCGGCCTTGACGTAGACCTCGTAGCCGTTGCCGTCCCGGAAGCCGAACACCGCGGCCGAGAGGACGGCCATGACCAGGGCGGCCAGACCCCACCCCAGCCATGCCCGCCGGGCAAGGGGGGGCGACCTCGGGTAATGGTTGATCTGGTTGGAAGCGACCATTTGTCCTTACCCGTACCGGTGATCGGTCCGCGGCGTCAACCCTTTTGACCGCGGATCATCAACCCGAAGAACGCGGCCCCCAGGACAATGGCCGCCGCGCCGGCGCAAAAGGGTCCGAACGGGGGGAACCAGTCCCACAATTTACCCATGGCCACCGGCCCCAGTCCGATGCCCGCCGCCAGCGAGACGTTGAACAGCCCCATGCAGCGGCCCATGCCCACCCCCAGGGTCTTGCCCCGCTCGATGACCAGCGCCGTCATGGCCGGCAGGCCCAGGCCGCCGCCCAGCCCCCACACCACGCAGGCCATGAACAGCATCGGGAAATTATGCGCCACGGCCACCAGTAACAGCGAACTCGAACAGATCCCGGCGCAAATCATGGACAGGGCCGAACGGCTCCTCTTGTCGGCCAGCTTGCCGAACGGGCGCTGGAATAGCGCCACCGAAAAAATCATCGCCGCCAGGCAGATGCCCATGGCCGTGGGCGATATGTGGTAGTGGTCGGCCAGGACCGGCAGAAAGGCCAGGATACTGCCCACGCCCGCCGAAATGGTGAACCTCAGTCCCAGGACGCCCAGGAAAACCCGGTCTTGAAGCAAGCGCCCCATCCCGACCCGGGGGCCCTGGCCCCGGCGGCGGACCGGCAGTCCGGGCAGGCCGATCACGACCATGAGGAGCGCCCCCAGGCTCACGCCGCCCATGATCAAGAAGTTGGTGTCCATGGCCATTTGGGTCCGGCCCAGGAGGTCGTAGATAGTGCCGCCCAGAAGCGGCCCCAGACCGAGGCCGATGAACACCGGAGCGTTGAACGCGCCTACGACCCGGCCCGCCTTCTCGGGGGGGGTGAAATCGGCGACGATCGCCAGGGCGATGGGCAGGATCAGGGCCGAGGCCAGGCCGTGGACGACGCGGATGCCGACCAGCAGGAAGGGGGTCAGGGCGAAGACGTAGGCCACCGAACACGCGGCATAGACGGCCAGGCCGATTACCAGGAAGTTTTTTCGGCCGTAACGGTCGGACATGGCCCCGGCCACGGGCAGGGCGATCGCGCGGGCCAGGGAGAACCCGGAAAAGGTCAGGCCCAGCAGGATCCCGCCCGCCCCGAGGTGCTTGGCGAAGATCGGCAGCAGGGGCACGACGACACCCACCCCCAGCAGGGACACGGCCACCGCCGTGGACAGGATGAGGAACAATCGCCTCAGGTCAACGGGCGAGTCCGAGGTGGGAGCGTCGGGTACGGTCAAAATCTTACTTGGCTTCTTTCAGCTTCTTGATGTCATCATTGCGGCCGATGACGACGAGAACGTCCGTCAACTTTATCTCTTCATCGGGGCTGATGACAAGGTTTACCTGATCGGTGTCCGGCTGCTTGATGGCGATGACCTGGACCCCGTACTTCTTGCGGAGTTCCAACTCGGCCAGGGTCCGGCCGGCGAACGACTCGGGGACCTTCAGTTCGACGATGGCGAAGTCCTCGGTCAGGGGCAGCCAGTCGACCACGTTTTGGGCCATGACCGAATCGGCCACCTTGAGGGCCATGTCCCGCTCGGGAAAGATCACGTCCGTGGCCCCGACCTTGTCCAGCACGGCCTTGTGGTCGTCGCTGACGGCCTTGACGATGATCCGCTCGACGTCGATTTCCTTGAGGAACATCGTCACCAGGATCGAACCGGCCATGTTGTCGCCCAGGCTGACCACGGCCGCGTCCACCAGCCCGAGGCCCAGGTCGTGCAGGGCCTGCTTGTCGGAGGCGTCGGCGACCACCGCCTGGGTGACCCGGTTCTTGACCTTGTTGACCAGGTTGATCTGGCGGTCGATGGCCAGGACGTCGTGTCCGGCCTGGTAGAGCGCCAGGGCCACGTGCCGACCGAAAATACCCAGTCCGATAACGGCGACCTGCATGAATGCTCTCCGGGGTTGGAATTTTTCTAAAGGCCCGGCGGCGGTTTGGGGCGGCCGCGTTTGGCCTCGTGGTTTGTCCTGGCTGGCGCGGGGTGCAAGTTAACCAATCATAACCTCTTCCTCCGCGTAGTGGAACGTCTTTCGGGACACCCGCCGGGACAGGGCGTAGATGACCGTCACCGGCCCGACGCGGCCCAGGAACATCAGGGCGATGACGATCGCCTTGCCGCCGCCGTTGAGGTCCTTGGTCGCGCCCAGGGACAGCCCCACGGTGCCCGTGGCCGAGACCGCCTCGAACAGGTAGTCGAGAAAGGCGGCCGGGGCCGCCTTCTGGACGATCATCAGCAGAAAGAAGCCCAAGGCGACGACGCTCAGGTAGACGAAGGTGACGGTGATGGCGTGGTTGACCGTGGGGGGCGGCAGGGTCCTCTGGCCGAAATGGATGCGCTCGTGGCCCCGGAGTCGTCCGGTGACCTGGGCCCACAGCACGGCGAAGGTGGTCGTCTTCAGTCCGCCGCCGGTCGAGCCGGGCGAGGCGCCGATGATCATCAGTCCGATGGTCAGGATCAGCACCGGCCCGCTGAGCGAGGCGTAGTCCACGGTAGAGAACCCGGCCGTGCGCGGGGTGACCGTCTGAAAAAGGGCCGACAGAATTTTTTCGTGCCAGGGCAGTCGGGCCAGGGCGTCGTGCCACTCCAGGGCCATAAACAGGAGGAACCCCAGCGCCCAGAGCACCAGCGATACGCTCAGGGTCACCCGGGTGTGCAGGGACATCGGCTCCCTGACGCCGCGCCCGCGCGTCCGGCGGCCGAGTTCGATCAGCACCAGAAAGCCCAGGCCCCCGGAGGCGATCAGGCCGACCATGGTCAGGATCACCACCGGGTCGCCCCGGAAGTCGACCAGCGAGTTGTGAAAAAGCGAAAACCCGGCGTTGCAAAAGGCGCTCACGGCGTGGAACACCGCCGCCCAGGCCGCGGCCCCGACACTCGGAAACCGGTCCAGGGGCAGGAAGGAGAAGAACAGGATGAGCGCCCCGGCGAGTTCGAACACGAAGGTCAACACGATCACCGCCCGGGCCAGGTCCAACAGGTTCTTGGTCGGGGAATGGGTCAGTTGCTGCTGGATGGTCAGGCGCGAGGTGAAAGACGGCATCAGGCCCACGGCGGCCAGCAGGCCGACGCTGAAGGTCATGATCCCCAGGCCGCCGAGCTGAATCAGACACAGCAGCACCGCCTGGCCGAATTCGGACAGGGTGGTCCCGGGGTCGATCACGGTCAGGCCGGTGACGCACACGGCGCTGGTGGCGGTGAAAAAGGCGTCGATCAGGGACAAGGGCTGACGCTGGGCCGAGACGGGGAGCCAGAAGAGGGCCGTGCCCACCAGGATCGTCCCGGCGAAGCCGGCCACGAACAAACGGGGCGGGGTCAAAGAGCGGCGGATCACGTGGCGCCTCCCCGGGCGAAGCGGTGCGTTCCGGGTGGACAAAAAACAACGCCCCGCCGGACCGGCGACGAAGTCGCCGTCGCCTCCGGCGGAGCCTGCCTGGAAAGGTCGGCCGCCGCGGGCCGGAGTAAGGTTACTCCTGGGCCTCTTCGGCCGTTTTCTCTTCGGGCTCGGCCTTTTTCGGCTTCAGGACGATCATGGTCGGGGCGCTTTTAGGGTCCCGGTTCTGACAGCAGTCGCACATTTTTTCGACCTCCGGTCCGGCGCGTCACCGCGTCCGGTCCGATTAGTTTGGACCAACTCCCTCGTGCCCTTGTAAGACTAGCACCAATGCCCGCGGAAGTCAAAGCCCGGGGCGGTTGTGGCCGAAGCCGAGACGTGGTATAGCTGGTCGCTCGCGCGGGAGGTATGCCGGTGACGGACAAGGTCTGTACCCTGACCGAGGCGGTGTCGCGGCTGATCGGCGATGGTGACGCCGTGGCCCTGGGCCTGGCCCTGGAGGGCAACATCCCGTTCGCCGTGGGCCACGAGATGATCCGGCAAGGCCGGCGGGACCTGACCCTGATCGGCCCCATCTCGGACATCCTGTTCGACCAGCTTGTCGGGGCCGGGATCGTCTCAAAAATTATCGCCGCCTGGGTGGGCAACGTGTCCACCGGCATCGGCTACAACTTCCGCCGGGCGGTCGAGACGGGCCTCCCCGGGCCGGTGACGGTCCATGACATGTCCAACTACACCGCCGCCCTGGGGCTGTGGGCCGCGGCCCAGGGCCTGCCGTTCGCGCCCTGCGCCTCGCTTTTGGGCACGGACGTCATCCGGGATAATCCCCAATTCGGCGAGGTCGAGTGCCCCTTCACCGGCCGGCGGCTCCTGGCGGTCAAGGCCATCCGGCCGGACGTGGCCGTGATCCACGTCATGCGGGCCGACCGGGCGGGCAACGCCCACGTCTGGGGGGCGACCGGCGTGGCCCTGGACGCGGTCCGGGCGGCCAAACGGGTGCTGGTCACGGCCGAGGAGATCGTGGACGAGGCCGTGATCCGATCCGACCCGGACCGGACCAAGGTGCCCGGGTTTCTGGTGGACGCGGTCTGCGAGGTCCCTTTCGGAGCCCATCCCAGCGCGGTCCAGGGTTATTACAATCACGACGACGATTTTTACGTGGAATACGCCCGGGCGACCCGCGACCCGGCCGGGGCCGAGGCCTGGCTGGACGAGTTCGTGTTGGGGGTCAAGGACCGGGTGGAATACGTTGAGCGCGTCGGCCGGGAGCGGGTCGAGGCCCTGCGGATCAGGCACTCCTTGCCCACCACCCCGGCCGATTTCGGGTACTGACGGCTCAGTTCTATCACCCGGACAGGCCGCCACGCCTTTAGTCGTCAGATCCTCAGAAACGTCTCCTTGTGCAAACAATCATTTCCGCAAATGACCGCCCGTTTGGGCCGGGGTCGGCCCGGGAAAAAGGGAGAACCATTGCCCCCTTTTTTCCGGGCCAGCCTACCTGGGCGGAGAAACCTGGCCCCTCACCTGGGCGGTGGCCAGGGGCCGGTTCCCCGTTTTCGGACTAAGGCAGGGTATATTTCAGCACGGCGTGGGCCACCGAGACCGGGCGGCCGCCGGCCGCCGGCTTTTTCTCCCGGCCGACACTGAACACGGCCTTGCCCTTGATCCCCTGGTATTTCCCCGTGCCGCCGGTGATGACCCCCCGGCCGTGGCTGATCGGCCGCTTGCCAGGGACCAGCGTCACCTTCGAGGTCCAGGTCAGGAATATCTTTGATCCGTCCTGGAAGGTGAAGGTGGTGTAGCCCTTGAACGTGGCCCCCCGGCCCCGCCAGGCGTCCATGAAGTGGGTGTTGTCGTACTTGGCCGTCCGCCCGTCAGCGAAGATGGCCTTGCCCTGGCGCCGCAGGAAGCCGATGAAATGTCCCCGGCCGTCCGAGGCCGGGATTAGCTGGCGGGCCATGATCTGGTGAATGGTCTTGACCTTGACGGTCGTGGTCTTGGCGGCCTGGGCGTCGGCCACCGGGAGGGCGGACCAGACCGTTACGGCCAGAAAGGTCATCCCCAACCACATTCCAATGAGAGTCGGCTGAATCCTGTTCATTGTTTTCCCCTTTCTAAATTGTGGAAGGATCCCGCTGGGGCGCGGTCCTGTTGGCGCCCCGTCGCCCGGCCCTGGAAACGTCCGGGCATATTTCATCCTCGGGGACCGCTGTTTGAGGTTCAAGCCGATTGTCGCCGGCCGCGCCGCCATGTCGTGAACGGTGCGTCCCCGGCCGCGCCGTGGTCAGTCGCCAATGGCGAGCCCGACGGCGACGAGCCTCCCGAAGCCCCCTTGGTCGGTCATGACCGGCCGACCGTGGGCCTGTGGCGGGGAGGATATTGGTTGATCCGGGGTGGTTAATGAGGTAAAAATGGTAATCGGTCGGACAAGGGGGTGAGGTGCGACATGGCTCAGCCCGAATCAATCGCGGGCCGTGGCCGGCAATTGACCAAAAACTATCTGGCCCAGCCCCTGGGGGCCTTTTACGCCGATTTCACCAGCCGGCTGTTGCTCTATTTTCTCCTGGCCGGCCTGTTTTTTGTGGAGGTCTTGCTGGCCCTGGCCGTGTACAAGGGCCCGTCGATCCTGGTGAGCCACATGGCCTTTTCCACGGTCTACGCCCTGCACACGGCCCTGGCGTTCACCCT
>JAHJDS010000067.1 GCA_018812395.1 Pseudomonadota bacterium | reverse complement strand
GCCGGGAGGCTATCGGCGACCAGGGTCAGCTCGTTGTCCACCACGTCAAAGCCGGCCCGGCCCAGGCCCATGGCCGCCAAGGCGTCGGCGGCCTCGATCTTGGCCGAGACAAAGCGCACCCCCCGTTGCCGACACCAATCCGTGACGCCAACGGCCAGGGACCCGGACCGGTCCAGGGCCGCCTCATCGGTCCGATCAAAGTAGAAGGCCTCGACCCGGGCGCACCCCATCCCGAAAAATTTGGTGTCCCAAAAGAGCGGCCGCATGACCGCCAGCCCGGTCAGCCGCCCCTCTTCCGCCCGGACGACCAGGTTGTCCTCGTCCTCGGCCGCCAGCCGGATCAGGGCCGCCTGGACCAGGGCGTCGGGCCGGGCCCCGGGCAGGTGGTGCCCGTAGAGAAAGGGCTGGGTGGCCAGCAGCGGCCGGACGGACTCGATCAAGACGCCACCTCCGCCTTGAAACCCTCGTACTTGAGGGTGTTGGGATAGCAGTTTTTGCAGACGGCCTTCTGGTCGTGCCGGGTGTGGCGACCCACGTCCTCGCGGTGCTGGTTCATCTTGGCCGAGTGCCAGGCCTCGTGCAGGGTCATGTCGCTGACGTTGCCCAGGACGTGCTCGGGATGATGGGTCGCGTCCTGGCCGCACATGGAGATGTCACCGTTCCAGGCGACCTCGATGGCCAGGAAGATGTCCACGCACGGGACATGGACCAGGTCCATGGCGTGGTCGTCCAGATGGGGTTTGACCCGGTCCATGTGCCCGACGAAGTTGAGGTTGGTGAAATCCACGGCCACCTTGTCCACCAGCGGGGCCCATTCGTCGATGAAGGCCTGGGGGTCGGCCGCCTCGAACTCGGATTTCAGGGCCGAGGTCAGGATCGACAAAAAGGGGCGCTTTGATGCGCCTCTAACATCATGGGCCAGGTTTATTTTCTCCCGCAGCGCCTCGTAGTTACCCTTTTTTCGATTGAAGTGATACTGCTCGGCATTGAGGCCCTGCATCGAGAACTGGAGTTCGTCCAGGCCGGCGTCCACAAAGGCCCGCATCTGGGCTTCGGTCAACAACAGGCCGTTGGTGTAGATCTTCAAAGAGACACCCTGTTGTTTGATGTAGGCCACGTGGTCGATGATCTCCGGGTGCAGCAGCGGCTCGCCCCAGCCGGCCATGCGGATCGAGCCGCCCCGCTCGGCCACCTCGTCGGTGACTTTTTTCATGAGCGGAAAATCCATCCGGCCTAAGTTTGGGCCGATCATCTGCCGCGAGCAGAAGATGCAATCCAGGTTGCAGATGTTGGTCGGCTCGGTGTTGACCCAGAAGGGGAAGTCCCGGGGCGGGTCATAGTCGCGCAGCCAGCCCGGATTGGTGTAGATGAAGGCGAAGGGGTCGGACTCGGGCCCATGTTTATAGTAAAGCATGGTCAGCCTCGGTCAAAGTATTCCTTGAACCAGAGTTCCAGGTTCAGGCACTGCCACAGGAACATGTAGTGGTTGGCCTGACCGCGCTGGTGCTGGTCCACGATCCGATCAAAGACGGGCCTTTGGACAATACCCCGGTCAAAGAGCTTCGAGCCGGCGAAGAACTCCCGGAGTTGGTCCTTGAGGGCCCCCCGAAACCAGATCTCGGACGGGGCGTTGAAGCCCACCTTGTCGATACGGCCGGTGACCGCCTCGGGAAGGATGTTGCTAAGCGCCCGGCGCTGAACGTGCTTGCCCAAGCCCTCGTGGATTTTGAACCGGTTGGGCAGAGCGAAACAGAACTCCACCAGCCGGTAGTCCAAAAAAGGCAGCCGGCTCTCGATGGAAAAGGCCATCGTCACCCGGTCCTCGGCCTTGAGCATGGCCGGGACGGTCTCATGGCTCAGTTCGTTAAACAGCCGGTTGCTCAGCCGGGACGGGTAGGGGGACGAGTCCGGCTTGGGGTGGGCGTAGGCCGCCAGGAATTCGGGGTCCAGGCACTCCTCGTACGGGGCGAAGGCCGTCAGGTAGTCGGTCATGTACGGGATGCGGCGCTCGACCAGGCCCAGGTAGTCGGCCAGCAGCCCGGCCCGATGATCGCCGTGAAGCTCGATCAGCTTTTTTCGTTCGGCCTCGAACTCGGCCCGTCGCCCCAGGAGGTGCAGGTCGGCCAGGCGATGCAGAAAATGGTCGTAGTACCCGGCGGTCAACTCGTCCGCCCCGTGGCCGTTGAGGATGACCTTCAGGCCATGGCCATGGACCTCGGCCATGACCTGCCAGTGGGCGTAAAAGGTGACCGTGCACACCGGCTCGTCAAAGGCGGTGATCATCGCCCGGGTGGTGTCGATCAGGTCGGCCGGGCCGGGGAAGACCTTGGTCCATTTGGCCTGGGCCGAGGCCACGGTCGGGGCGATGAATTTTTGCTCGTCAAATGGCTCGACGTCGTAGCAGGCCGAAAAGACCGGCAGGCCGGGACCCAGTTCTTGGGCCGAGATGGCGGTCACCGCCGACGAATCCATGCCGCCGGACAAGGTAAAGGCCACCGGCACGTCGCTCCGAAGCCGGATCCGGACGGCGTCGGTCAACAGGGCGCGATACTGCTCGACGGCCTCGTCCTCGGTCATCGCCGGGGCCGGTCGGGCCGGGTCCAGGGCGTACCAGCGCCGTTCGGTCAGGCCGGATCGGTCGGCCGACACGAAACTCCCCGGCTCGACCTGGCGGATTTTTTCGAAGAAACTGGTCGGCCGTCCGTCCACGAACCGATAGTTGCGGGCCAGGTAGTTGAACAGGGCGAAGCGGTCCGGTTCGACCCGGACGCCGGGGTGACGCAGCAGGGCCTTTATCTCCGAGCCGAAGACCAACCGGCCGTCGACCAGATGATAGTAAAGGGGTTTTATGCCGAACCGGTCCCGGGCCAGGACCAGTTTCTTTTGTCGGCCGTCCCACAGGGCCAAGGCGAACATGCCGTTGAACTTCTCGAGGCAGTCCAGGCCCCACTGGTCGTAGGCGGTCAGGATGACCTCGGTGTCCGACGATCCCCGGAAGGTGCGCCCCAGGGCCCGCAGCTCCTCGGCCAACTCGACGTAGTTGTAGACCTCGCCGTTGTAGACCAGGACCAGGTCGCCCATGACCATGGGCTGGTGGCCGGCCGGGGAGAGGTCGAGGATGGCCAGGCGGCGGTTGGCCAGCCCGAGGTCGTAACCGTCACCCCGACCCTGGGACCCGGACGAGTCGGTCCTGTCACCCGTGCGTGTGTTTATAAAAAATTCCCCCGAGTCGTCCGGGCCGCGGTGTGCCAGCGCGTCGTTCATCCGGCCGATAACCTCCGGGGGCACCGGTCGCCCCTCCAGGTCATAGACGCCGCACAGCCCGCACATCAGTCCGGCCTCCTAGGTGGCGCGACGCTGTCCTGGTCGCGCCAGTCGAAATACAGGGCCGGATTGTCGCGCTGGACGATGTTCAAGAAACGCCCGTAGGCCTTGGTCCGGGTCAGACGCCACAATAGGTCCTCGTCATCCGGCCCGAAGTTTACGTCCGCGGCCCGGGCGTTGGACTGGAGCTGATCCTCGTCGGCCACGCCCACGGCCACGGCGCTGACCCCGGGGTGGGCCAGGACCCACCGCAGGCCGGCCCCGGCCACTTCGTCCAACCGTTCCTCCAGGCCGGCTTCCCGAGCGCACTCGAACAGCCAGCCTTTCTGAAAGGGCACAAAGGCGATGAAGCCCATCCCGCGCTCGGCCACGGCCGGCAACACCCGTAGAGCGGCCAGGGGGTTCAGAAACCCGAAGTTCCAGTAGGCCGCGTCGAACAGGCCGCTCGTCACCCCGGCCAGCATGACCTCGTCGCCTTGGTCGTGGCCGTAAAAGGAAAAGGCGGCGATTTTCCCCTCTGATTTCAGCTTGTCGGCCAATTGTTCGACCATTTGCTTGAACTCGGTCGCGAGCAGCCCGATCGAGCCGAGGCGGATGTTTAAAATTTCAAGGCGGTCCGTGGCCAACACTTCGAGTAATTGATCCAACTCCGACCGAAAGGCGGCCCCGTCGGCCGCGGCCGCCGTCTGGGGGCGCCAGTCAAGGAGCAGGCCCAACAGGTTCAACCGGTCCCGGAAGCCGGGTTCACCCCGCCTAATCAGCCGCCCCATCTGGGCCACGTCGGGCGGGGTCTCGGTCAGAAACAGATTGACGCCCTGGTCCAGGGCGGCCTCGATCAGCCGGCGGCGCTCGGCGTCGGCCACGTCTTCCTTGACCTTGCGGCCGTAGTAGGACTCGTACCAATCCCCCTCGCCGGCCGGGAAGACGTTGGCCCCCAGGGCCAGCGGCGAGATTTCCAAGCCGGTCCGTCCCAAGGGCCTCAACCTCACGCCGTCCTCCGGGCCAGGATGAACTTCCACCAGTAGGGCTTGCCCACCACCATCTCCATCAGGGAGGCGGTCCGGCGATCCCGAATCACCTCGACCTCGAAGCCCTCGTCGGTGATGAAATCGCACATCGCTCGCTCGGGATAGACGTTCCAGTAGGCCGCCAGGTGGTTGAACCCGTCTTCGAGATACCCGTCCACCTCCCAGCGGGTCTTCTGGGTCGGCCCCAGATTTGTCCGTATCAACAACATCTTGCGGGCCGCGGCGCACAGCCGATCCAGGGGCAGCCGCCAGTCCGGCAGCCAGGACAGGGTGTTCAGGCAGACCGCCATGTCGTAGCGCTCCCGCAGGTTCTCGATCAGACCGACCTCGAGTCGCCCGGGCTCCAGCCCGAAATCGGCCAGATAACGTCGCCCCAACTCGATCAGGGACGCCGAGCAGTCCAGGCCGTGATACTCCACCTCCAGGTTCCGGGTCCGAAAGGAGTGGAACAAATAGCCGGACCCGCACCCGGCGTCGAGGACGCTCATATTTGGGAGCAAATTCGGGGCCAAAATCTCGATTGCCTGGGCGTGGGCGTCCATTTCCGGGGCCTCGGCCCCGGCCCGCCGGGCGTACAGGTCCCGGACCACGGCCGAGTGCTCCCAGATGTTGTGTTGGGCTCTCACAACTCCGCCAGACGCCGGAACCAGAGTTCCAGGTTGATGAGCTGCCACAGGAACATCATGTGATTGGCCCGGCCCTCGAGGTGCTCGGTCACGAGTTTATCGACCTGATCGGGCCGGTAGACCCCCCGCCGGCGAAACGCGGCCGAGGCGGTCAGGTCCCTAAGGTCTTGGGCCGAGCCAAAGCGCAGCCAGTCGGCCGCCGGGGCGTTCCAGCCGACCTTGAGGGTCTGCTCCAGGTTTTCCCGGGGCAACAAATCGGCCATGGCCCGCCGCAGCGGCCACTTGGTCACCGCCTGGTGGTACTTAAAATGGACCGGGATGGACAGGCAGTATTGGACCACCCGGTGGTCCAGGAAGGGAAAGCGCGACTCGATCCCAAAGGCGGCCGCGTTGCGGCCGTCGGCGGCCAGGCAGGGCGGGGTGGTCTCGAAGAACAAGTCCTGATAACAGCGGTTTATCAGGTGGGAATCGAACGGATTGGCCATCTGGGGCACGTGGTCCTGGCTTTTCAGCAACTCCTGGTCCAAACAGGGCAGGTAAAGGCTGTACCGGTCCAGGTCGATCAGGTTGCGGCCAATGGTCGGGTCCATCAGCCGGGTGAAGGCGTCCCGGGCGACCTGTTTGTTCTTGGGGTACTGGGCCGAGTCGTGGAGCCGGGCCCAGGCGGCGATTTCTTGATCCAGGAGATCGACCCGGCCGGCCCTTTGGAGGTCGCCGAAGAAGAAAAGGAAATACTCGTACTCGCCGGCGTTGCACTCGTCCCCGCCGAGCCCGGAGAACAGGATTTTGACGCCCACCTCCCTGGCCCGGCGCAGCAGGTAGTAGTGGGACAGCCAGGTGACGGTGCACAGCGGCTCGTCGTGGAAGGTCAGCATCCGGTCGATGACGTCCAGCAGGGGCGGGTCGGCCAGAGGCAGGTTGTGCCAGGGGTCGGCAAAGGCCAGGGCCGCGGGCCGGATGCCGGCCTCCTCGTCGAACTCCTGTTCGCGGTAGGTGATCGAGAAGACCGGCTGGCGTTTGCCCAGCAGTCCCGTGGCCAGGGCGCAGACGCTCGAGCTGTCCATGCCCGAGGACAACGTGAAGCCCAGGTCCTTCCCGTCTCCCAGGCGCAGGCTGACGGCGTCGGCCAGCAGCGACCGCAGGCCCAGGGCCGCCTCGTCCGCGCTCTGGGGCAAATCGTCCTCGAGCAGGCCAAGCGTCCACCAGCGGCGGATTCGAGGCGAATCCTCGCCCGGGGTGAACTCCAGGGCGCCGCCCTGGGGCACCTGGCGGACGTGTTCGAAAAAGGTTCGCTCGGGTCGGGAATGAAAGTAGCGGTAATGGGTCCCGGCGTAAAGATAGACCGCCCGCCAGTCCACCTCCGGGTCGGCCAGGGGGTGGCCCCACAGGCAGCCTATCCGGGAGGCGAACAGGATCGAGCCCCGGGCGACCAGGTAAAAGAGCCGCCTGACGCCGAGCCGGTCCCGGGCCAGAAAAATCCGGCCCGATTCCTCCTCGATCACGGCCAGACCGAAGTCGCCGTTGAAGCGGTCCAGGGCGTCCGGGCCCCAGGTGACCCAGGCCCAGAGGGCCGTCTCGGCGTCGGAGTCCAGGGGCCGATTCACCCCGGCCCCGCCCAGGTCGGCCGCGACCTCGGCCCGGTTGTAGATCGTCCCGTCCAGGGCCAGGACGTGGCCCGCGCCCCGGGCCAGCCCCGTTTTTTGTTCTATCCCGGGCCCGGCGGCCAGGGCCCAGTCGCCCTCCTCGGCCGAGGCCATGTCCGCCTCGCGGCCCTGGGGCCCGGCCCGCTCGATCATTCGTCGGCAGGTGTGTTCGGACAGGGGCGCGGGGTGGGGATAGACGAAACCGGCCACCGGGCTCATGCGGCGTCCTCTTGGCCGCCGGCCGGCGCCGCCACGATGGCGGCGTGGTGGTTGCGCCGGCGGTTGGTCTCGAGCACGTCCCTGATCTCGAACCCGGCCCCTTCCAGGCGCCGTAGCAGGTCGTCGGGCGTGGCCACGATCTTGGCGCCGTAGGCCTGCTCGCCCGGCTGGAGGAAATGCTGGCTGATGAGGAGCAGGCCGCCCGGGGCCAGGTACCGCCGGAACAAACCGAAAACCCGGTCCAGGCGCTCCAGGACGCACCACAGGGTCTGGGCCATGACGATCAGGTCGAAGAAGTGGTCGTCGAACTCGAGTTCCACGGCCTGGCCGGCGTCCAGGACAAAGAAGTTGATCCCCGGGTAGCGCTGCCGGGCCTTGCGCACGGCCATGGCCGAGATGTCCGAGGACCAGATCTGACCGTCGACCACCTCCCGGAGCAGGTTGCTGAAGAACCCGGTGCCACAGCCGATGTCCAGGACCTTGTCAAAACGGCGCCGCTGATGCCGGAGCACGGTCAGGGCGGCCTCCATGTCCAGGCGGCGGCCCTGTCCGTTGATGTGCCAGGGGTCCTCGACGTTTTGGTACATCTCCTCGTATTGGCCGATGTGGACCCCGTCCTTGATAAAATAGTCGTGATAGTCCTTAGTCATGTGCTCCCCCGCCTGACCCCCAGCAGAATCTTCCAGGGAAAGGGTTTGCCGGCGCTCATCTCGACGCCGTCCCGGGTGCGCTCATCGACGATCCGCGACACCTCGAACCCCTCGGACTCCATAAAGGCGATCACGTCCCTCAGGGCGAAGATATTGAAGTAGGACCGCAGGCGGTTCTTGTACCCCTCGTCCAGGTAACCGTCCGTCTCGTACCGAATTTGCTCGTCCTCATCGAGCGTGGACCGCAGATAGACCACCTTCCGGGCCGCCCGGCACATCCTCTCCACGGGTTCGCGAAAGTCGGCGAAGCACTGCATGGTGTTGATGCAGACCACCACGTCAAAGCGGCCGGCCAGGTCCTCGGCCGCGCCCAGTTGCAGGCGATCCGGGGGCAAGACCTCGGGCGGTATCTTTTCCCGGCCGATGTCGATGAAGCTCCGGGTGAAGTCCATGCCGTGGTATTCGATTGCGATCCCACGGCGATGAAAGGACCAGACAAAGTCGCCCGCGCCGCAGCCCACGTCCATAAAGGTCATGCCCGGGACGAGGTGAGGTCCGATGACCTCGACGCACTGCGAGTGACAGGTCAGTTCGGATGTCTCCCCCTTGGCCCGCTGGGCGTACAGGGGGAACAGCGACTCCCGGGTGTGCTCCCAGATGTTGTATTCAGGATGGGGAATCCTCATCGACGGTGCTCGACGACCACTTCCCAGATGGCCCGGGCCACCCGGTTGGCCCCCTCCTCGGTCAGGGCCGGGGACACGGGCAGGTTGATGATGCGTGAAAAAACGTCCTCGGCCACGGGGAAATCGCCTTCCTTGGTGCCCCAGGCCTCCTGGTAATAGGAGTGCAGATGCAGCGGCTGGAACAGGACCGAGGTGCCGATGTTCTTGGCCTTGAGGATCTCGATGATCTCGTCGCGATGGACCTGTAGTAAATCGTTGTCCACCAGGATGGGGAACAGGTGCCAGCAGTGCCGGGCGTCCTCGACCACGTGGGGGCACCTGATCTGATGCAGATCGGCAAAGGCGTCGAGGTAGATGGCGGCGTGTTTGGCCCGGGCCTCGATGAAATCGTCCAGCCGGGCCAATTGGTGGAGCCCCAAGGCGGCCTGGATGTCCATCATGTTGTACTTGAAGCCCAAGTACTTGATATCATAGACCCAGGACCCCTTGGGGGCGTAGCGCTTCCAGATGCGCCGAGCGTCGGAGATGCCGTACATGGACAGGACCCGGGCCTTTTCCGCCCACTCCTCGTTGTCCGTGACCAGCATCCCGCCCTCGCCGGTGGTCAGATTCTTGGTGGCGTAGAACGAGAAGCAGGTGATATGGCCGATGGTCCCGATGCGCCGGCCCTTGTACTCGGTCCCCAGGGCGTGGGCCGCGTCTTCGACCACATGTAGATTATACTTGTCGGCCAGGCCCATGATCTCGTCCAGGTCGCACGGCTGGCCGCCGTAGTGGACGGGAAGAACGGCCTTGACCTTTTTGCCGGACTTTTTATGAACCAACCCGGCCCGGGTCTCCCGGCAGTCCCGCTGTAAGATATTCTTGAGTTTTTCCACGTCGAGGTTGAAGGTCTTGTCCTCGGAGTCGACAAAGACGGGCGTGGCCCCGGTGTGGCAGATGACGTGGCCGGTCGAGGCAAAGGTGTAGGTCGGGCAGATGACGGCGTGTTCCGGGCCGATGCCCAGGACGACCAGGGCCAGGTGCAACGCCGCGGTGCAGGAGTTGACGGCCACGGCGTATTTGGCGCCGACGTAGTCCCGGACCAGGCCCTCGAACCGCTCGGTCTTGGGCCCGGTGGTCAGCCAGCCCGATTCGAGGGTGTCGACCACCTCGTCGATCTCGGCCCGGCCGATGAGCGGCGGGCTGAAGGGAATGAAATCATCAGGCATTGCGGTACCTCGGGTCGTTCACGTCCCTGATGGCCTTGCTCTCGATGGCGGCCCGGATGTCGTTGATCCCCTGGGCCACGGTGTAGATCGCCTCGAAGCCCAAGTATTTTGGGCCTTGTCGAAGTTGACGTGGTAGTCGCGTAAATCCGGCGGTTGGTCGATGGTCTCGGTGGCCACGCCGGGGATGACGTCGGTGACCAGTTGGCCCAACTGGCCGATCTGGTAGTTCTGGTCGTTGTGGCCGATGTTGAACACCTCGCCCCGGACCTTGTCGGCCGGGGCCTCGAGGGCGGCGATGAACCCCCGGGCCACGTCCTTGACGTCCACCAGGGGCCGCCACTGCTTGCCGCCGAAGATCTTGATTTTCTTGTTGATCACGGCGTGCATGGTCAGGATGTTGATGATCAGATCAAAGCGCATCCGGGGGGAGAGGCCGTAGACCGTGGCCAGCCGGAGGATGGTCGGGCAAAAGCCGTTGTCCGTGGGCCGGAGCAGGATCTCCTTCTCCATGGCCAGTTTCAGCCGGCCGTAGAGCGAGATGGGTAAAAGCGGCGCGTCCTCGTAGAGGATCCCTTCCTGGATGCCGTAGCACGAGTCGGTGCTGGCGAACAGGAAGCGCTCGACCCCATGGTAGCGGCAGGCGTCCAGGACGACGTTGCTGCCCAGGTAGTTGACGTCCACCGTCTCATGCGGGTCGCGGTCGCAGGCCGGCTCGCCCACCAGGGCGGCCAGGAGGATGACCGCGTCCTGGCCTAAAACGGCCGCGCTTACGGCGGACGTGTCACGCAAATCGCCCTGGATCAGGGTGAAGTTAGGCTTATCCAGCAGCGGCTCGACCGGCTCGGCCGAGAACAGCAGCCGGTCAAAGGCCGTGACCTCATATCCCTGCTCGACCAGCATCCCGCACAGGACCGAGCCGATGTACCCGGCCCCGCCGGCCACCAGCACTTTTTGCACTTTATCGGTCATCGCTCCTCCATGAGGTGAAGAGATCCGTCAGTTATTGTCGGCCGGCCGGACCCGGCCCGGCCCGAGTCGCCCGCTCCTCTCTCTACAGACAAAAAACGTGCCACCCAAAGGCTCAGAGGAAGCAATTACCCCTGACCATAACACCCCCAAAATTAAGATCTTTTCAGATCGCCGATCATGGCGGCCGGGCACGCCCGCTCGCTTCTAAAGCGGGCGTGTCCGGCCCTTGCCTCGCCCGATCACCATATGTTTGACGCACCAGGGCTGATCACGCCCCCTCGTCCCAAATTCAGGAGCCCTTCAGCAGCCTCTGCCGCAACCCCTCGACGTCCAGGTCGGCCCCGTCCCAGCCCGGGTACAGGGGCGGACAGACGTGGTGCTCGACCACCCAGTCGGTGTCAGGCAGGTCCACGTCATGCCCCATGATCCGGTGGCAGGCCTCGCCAAAGACCGGCCCGGTGACCTCGGTCAGCGGCGTGTCAAAGACGATGTACTTGTAAAAGCCGGAGGCCATCCCGGCCGGTAGTTCGACCTTTTGATCGAAGATTTGGTCGTATTTAGCCGCCAGCCTGCGCTTCCAGGCCAGAAGCTCTGGTAAACGCTCTAACTGGACCAGGCCCAAGGCGGCGGTGACCTCGTTCATCCGGGCGTTGAGCCCGCGGACCACATAGTCGAACTTGCCGTAATTGCGCCACTTCTTGACGAATTCGATCATTTCCGGATCAGACGACACGACCATCCCCCCCTCGCCGGTGGGCATGGTCTTGGTGGCGTAAAAGGAATAGACCCCGGCCCGGCCAAAGGTCCCGGCCGTCCGGCCGTTCCAGGTCGCGCCGTGGGAGTGGGCGCAGTCCTCGATGAGCGTCACCCCGGCCGCGGCGCAAAGTTCGACTATTTGGTCGATGTCAAAGGCGATGTGCCCGCCGATGTGGACCACGACCACGGCCCTGGTCCGGGGCGTGATCCGCTTCTCCAAATCATCAGCGCTGAGGCAGAGGTCGTAGCGGTTGCAGTCGGCAAATACGACCCGGGCCCCGGCCCGCTCGGCGGCCAGGGGCGTGGCCATGAAGGTGTTGGACGGGACGATCACCTCGCCGCCCCGAACCCCGACCGCCTCCAAAACGGCGATCAGTCCCAGACCGCAGTTGGCCACGGCCGCCGCCCGGCCGGGCTCGAGACCTATGAGGCGGGCGAAGGCGACCTCGAACTCGTCGGTCATCCGGCCTTCGGACCAGAAATTGCTGTCAAAGATTTTTTCCAGGAGGTCGTAATATTTCCGGCGGTATTCGGGCTCGAAGGGAATCTTCACCGCGCACACCCCATGCCTCGCCCCGTCGAGAGCTTGTTGCTGGTGTCCTAACATAGCACAATCACTTGGGCCCGGCCAGATCAACCTTCGGTCCGAAGGTTAGATGAAGTTTCGGGTCCTCATTCGACCCATCTTGTCCAGCAGGACGTTGTATTTGGTCATCCGGCAGCGGGGGCAATGGGCGCGGCAAAACTGGGGGTCATTGATACGGCGGACCTGCTCCCGTCGCTTCTCCGAGCGCCAAACGGCGCCGAACGACTGGCGTTGCAGGTTGCCGATGGGCTCCCAGGTATCCAAGATGTTCAGCCGGCCGCAGATGTAGACCGCGCCATCGGCGGTGACGACGCTTGACAGGGAGTGGGCCAGGCAGGGCAGGCCGGCGTTGCCTTGGACCAGGTTTTCCGCCATGGCGCTGATCATGACCGCGAAGTTCTCGGTCTCGTATTTCTTCAAAAAACTCAAGTCGACCTG
>JAHJDS010000066.1 GCA_018812395.1 Pseudomonadota bacterium | reverse complement strand
GGCGGCACTGCCAGACGATGGCGTTGTGAACCGGTTGGCCGGTGTGCTTATCCCAGAGGATGGTCGTCTCGCGCTGATTGGTGATGCCCAGGGCGGCCACCTGCCCGGGGCTGACGCCGGCCTGGGCCAGCACGGTTTGGGCCGCCTTTTTTTGGGTCTCCCAGATTTCCATGGGGTCATGCTCGACCCAACCGGGTTGCGGGAAATGCTGGGTGAACTCGAAGGCCGCACTGTGCGCCGGCCGGCCGTCATGGTCGAAGAGCACGGCCCTCGAACTGGTGGTCCCCTGATCCAGGGCCATGATGTATTGTTGGTTCACCGCGCCCCCCTGACCGGTATTTTTCATAACACTCGTCCGCCAATGCCCTGGGGCCGGGTGTCAACCCTTGAAAAATTCCTCCACCTCCGCGGTCATCCGGGCCAGGGCCGCCTCGGCCTCACCGGCCCGGATCAGCTTCTTGGAGGCGGCGTAGGCCCTTTGGTTGAGGATCGTCAGGTCAACGCAGGACTCCCGGGCCAGGGCCGCCACGTCACCCCCTTTTGGGGCCAGGCCGTGAATCAGTCCCTTTTGCAGGGCCTCGGCCGGCGAGTAGGTGTGGGCGTGGAGCAGCATCTCCATGTGGTAGGGGATGGGCACCGTGCGCTGAAAGATATTGACCATCCAACTGGGAAACATCATCCCGGTCAGCATCTCGTTCATCTGCATCCGCCAGGGGCCCTCGACCCAATAGCGGCGGTCGCAGCAAAAGGCCAGCTGGCAGCCGCCGGCGATGGTATGGCCGGTCATGGCGGCCACGGCCGGCAGGGGAAAGGTGTAGACCCGGGTCATGGTCCGTCCGAACTCGGTCACCATCTCGATCAACTGCTCCGGGGCCAGGGTGGGCAGCAGCTTCACGTTCAGGCCGCCGGAAAAGATGCCCTCCCGGCCGGAGATGATCACCAGCCGGGCCTCGGCGGCCTGGGCCTGGTCCAGGGCGGCGTTGAGTCGGCCGAAAAAAACAGGGTCCATGGCGTTGGCCTTGCCGTCGTCCATGACGATCGAGGCCAGGCCGTCCTCGACATGGCAGGTCACGGTGCTCATCACCACTCCCTTGTGATTGACCTTTGGGCGCCCGACCGGGCTGGAATCCCCGTGGCCCCCCTGTTCAAGAAGTCGGCCTTGTTAAGGATCCCGACGACAACGCAGTATACCCCCGAAAAATGTTTTCTCAACCGAAAAACCATTTTAGCAGAATGTAACACTATGAGCCCTGGCGAACGACGATGACCTGGAATACAGGCCACGCGGCCAGAAATTGGATCGGGCCATCCCAAAGGGAGGTGACCGATAGCCAATCCACAGCCCGAGGGCGATCGCCGGACCATCAGAGATTGAGGACGCCGGCCGAAATGGGGTCGTCCGGGGCGATATGGTTCCTCCACCAGGCGCATCAGGGGGGGGCATCGGCAAAAATAGCCGTTATTTCTACAAAATGTCCCAGCTTGGCCTCCAGACGCCGGAGGCGATCATCCCGCTCATCACCCGGCCAAACCCTGAGCGCGCTCTCGTGGCCTGACAAAACGGCCGCCCGCCGGCACCACCGGGTGGCCGCCGAGCATGGCCAAAACTGCTTTTGCCTGACAATGGGTCATGAAGAGACCGCGAGATTCGTGCGGTGCTCGGCCGTCATCCTGGCCACGGGGCGGTTCCTGGGCCGGGGGCTGCGGGCGGATCGACATCAGGTGCGGGAATCGATCTTCGACCTGCCGGTGAGTCAGCCGGCCAACCGGTCGGAGTGGCACAGCCGGGATTTCTGCGGAAGGCATCCGATCAACCGGGCCGGCCTGCGGGTGGACCCGGATTTCCGGCCGCTGGCTGGGACCGGGGCGGCGGCCCTGGTGGTCAAGCGGACCGCCGAAGCGGCCGGCTTGGACCCGGCCCGGTTTTCGGGTCACAGTCTCCGGGCCGGTTTCGCCACGTCGGCCGCCGCCCGGGGGGTCAACACGTTCAGCATCATGGACCAGACCGGCCACAAGCGGACCGACACGCTCAAGCGATACGTCCGCCTGGGCAACCTGTTCAGGAATAACGCGGCGGCCCAAGTTGGGTTATAAGTCGGGTGTACCCCGCTACGTCGGCGCTCATGGTGGCCGTCAGTTGTCAATGCAAATCGAAACAAGGCAATTAAATTTCTTGCCTAGCTGTTTATGCCGCTTGAATATACGATGAGAGCGTTGCGGAACGGGGTTTTTCCGGGGCCTTTTTTTCCTCGGGTCTGAGTTTCGGGAAAACAGGGCCAAGTTGTTGATCGGCGTCGGCGTCCGGTCGTCGAGACAGGCCAAAATCTGCGCCCCCAGGTCCG
>JAHJDS010000065.1 GCA_018812395.1 Pseudomonadota bacterium | reverse complement strand
GGAGGACCACCACCGCCACGATGAGGGCCCGCCACGACCGGCGAAAGACACCGGCCCCCATCAGAAAACCGATCAGGCCGAAGATGACCCCGCTGGCCCCGGCGTGGACCCCGGTCCGGCCGAAGATCCAGACCAGCCCGCCGCCGACGACGATGATAGCCACCAGGGCCCGGACGGTCAGCCGCCGCGAGAACGTCAGGGACACGAACAGCAACACCACCAGCGGCAGGCTGTTGGACAGGATGTGCCACCACCCGGCGTGCAGAAACGGGGCGCAGGGGATGCCCCACAGCCCGACCAGTCGGCGGGGCTTGATCCCGGCGCTCTGAAACAGATTCAGACTCAGCAGCCAGTCGGCCGCGAACACCGCCCAGACGACGGCCAGGGCCAGCAAGGCGATCTGCACATTCTCCACCAGTTTTTCCCGCACCGCGGCGCCCCCTCGAGGGTGATCTCCCAAACACGAGCCCGCCGGCTCCCGGGCCGACGACCGATCTCTTTAATAAATAACCCATCACCCGTCACCCTGACAAGCGTCCCGGTGCGTTGACCGCCGCTGGATTACGACCTAAACTGGGTCCATATCCGCCCCGGAGGGTCGAACCCCACAGTCTGGAGCCGCAATGGTCACCACGCTTATCGTCGCCGTCGGCATTTCGCTCGTCTTTTCCACCCTCTGCTCGTTGCTGGAGGCGGTCCTGTTCGCGACCAGGGTCATCGCCCTGGAGGCCGCCCAGGCCAAGGGCGAGGGGCTGGCCGCCCGATCGGCCGGCATCATGCGCCGATACAAGGAACGAATGGACCGCCCCCTGTCGGCCATTTTGATCCTCAACACCCTGGCCCACACCATCGGTGCCGCCCTGGCCGGCTGGGCGGCCGGCGAACTGTGGGGGGCGGGGTCACTGTGGATCTTCTCCCTGGCCTTCACCCTGGCCATTCTGATTTTCACCGAGATCATCCCCAAGACCGTGGGCGCGGTCCACTGGCGTGTTCTGTGGCCCCTGTCGGTCTGGGGGCTCAAGGCGCTGGAAATCCTGCTCCTGCCGGTGATCTGGATGACCCAGATGATAACTTCACTGATCAGCAAGGACATCGGGCGGACGCCCCTGATCAGCGAAGACGAAATCCTGGCCGCGGCCAAACTGGGCGCCCGCGGCGGAGAGATCAGCCGCTTCGAGCACGCCCTGATCGACAACATCATCGGCCTGGAGGAGAAAACGGCCCGGGAAATCATGACGCCCCGGACGGTCATGGAAACCGTGGACGGATCGCTGAGTGTGGGTCAGGCCCAGGCAATGGCCCCCCCCTGGGCCTTCACCCGAGTGCCGGTGTGGGTGGGCGATCCGGACGAGGTGGTCGGCTACGTCCTCAAGCCCGAAATCATGCAGGCCGCCCCTGCCGATCTGGACCGGCCGCTGGCCGAAATGGCCAAGCCGATCCGGTTCGTGGTCGACCAGACCAATGTGCTCGCCCTTTTGGAGGCCTTGCTGAAACGCCGGGAACACATCTACGTCGTCATCGACGAGTACGGCTCCATCCGGGGCCTGGTCACCCTCGAGGACGTGCTGGAGTCCCTTCTGGGGCACGAGATCGTGGATGAAAAGGACGTGGCCGTGGACCTTCAGGAGGTGGCCCGACGTCGGGGTCGGGCCGTCCTGGACCAGGCTCAAGACGAATCTCGTTGAACCCCGACCTCGGTCCCCTTTTTTTGGAGGCGTCCGACCAGGGCCAAAGGCCGCCGACTACATCCACTTCCGTCGCCGGAACATGGCCAGCATCAGCGCCGCCGCGCCGGCCATGATCCCGACCACCACCGGATAGGCCCACTTCCATTCGAGTTCGGGCATGTGCTTGAAGTTCATGCCGTAGAAGCCGGTGACAAAGGTCAGCGGGATGAAGATGGTGGCGATGATGGTCAGGACCTTCATGATCTGGTTGAGGCGGTTGCTGACGCTGGAGAGATGCACGTCGAGCAGGCCGGCCATGATGTCCCGCAAGGACTCGATCGAGTCCATGATCTGGATGGTGTGATCGTAGACGTCCCGGAAATAAATCCGGGTGTTGTCGCCGACCAGTTCGGACTCGCCGCGCTGGAGCAGTCCGATCACTTCCCGGAGCGGCCAGACGGCCCGCCGCAGGGACAGGGACTGGCGTTTGACCTGGTGGATGGCGGCCACGGTCCGCGGTCCCGGGTGCTCGAGGACCTCTTCCTCGACCTCCTCGATCCGCTCGCCGAACCTCTCCAGGACCCCGAAGAAGCCGTCCATGGCCGTGTCGAGTAGGGCGTAGGCCAGATAATCGGCTCCCATCCGGCGGATGCGGCCCCGGCCCCGGGCGATGCGTTCCTGGATGGCGTCCAGGGCCGAGTCCGGCCCCTCCTCGAAGGACACGACGTAGCCCTGCCCCAGAACCAGACTGATCTGTCTGGCCCGCAACGTCTCCCCGTCTTCCCAGGCAAAGGTCTTGAACACCAGGAACAGGTAGCCGGGGTATTCGTCGACCTTGGGGCGGTGCTGGGTGTTGAGAATGTCCTCCAGGACCAGGGAGTGGAGATCGAACCGTTCGCCGAGCCGCCGGGTCACCTCGACCTCGTGCAGGCCGACGACCCTGATCCAGCTCACCGTCCCATTGTCGGCGGCCTGGGCCAGACGGTCGTCCGACGGGTCCTCGACCACCTCGTATCCCTCGGGATTGTAATCGATCATCGTCACCCGGGTATGATCGACCAGGATCTCGCCCACGTGAACCAGCGTCCCGGGCGGCAGGGCCGCCTTTTCGGAGACGGTGCTGACGGTGTCAATCATCGGTCGTCCTCCTGTTGGTGTCCACCCTCTCGGGCGGCGGCCCCCGGCCGCGGCCGGTGCGCCTTGACAAGCGGTTTTACCCTGTGTTTACCTCAAATGGCCTACGGGGAGCAAAGAAAATGGCGACAGGAACCGCCCGGGGGTGGGGCGGGGCGGCCCGGCTGATCGTCGCCGGGCTGCTGACGGCGGCCCTGGCCACGCCGGGGACGGTCCCCCGCGTCCTGGCCGGCCCGGACGACGACAACCTGGGCGCCTGGTGCCGCCGCGCCGGCCTGAGGCCCCTGGCCCCGCCGGAGTCCATCCGGACCGGGGTCAGCTTCAAGGCCCGGATCGTCAGCCGGGACGGGTACAAGCAAAGGTTCAAGGCCGAGGATGTCCGTCAGGGCGACGTGGTGGTCGTCACCCTGGTGGGCGTCCTGCCCGGTAATCGCGGTCTGCTGGAGATGGTCAACCTGCGCACCGGCAACTCGATCCTGGTCAAGTTCTGAGGGGGGCCGGCCGGCCCTCGGGGATGCGCCCCTCCGGGCCCTCTCCCCGAGGAGGCGGCCGAGGTCATTCCGGCCGCGGGTTTTCCTTTTGTCGGCCAAGGTTCCCCTTTACCCGGGGGGGCAAACCTGTTATATTCATCGTTATTATCGTCGGCCACATGACAAGGGGGTAGGGGGAAACCGCACGTGCCGGCCGAGGATCAATCCCAAGGAGCGGTCCGGGAAATCAGCCTCGCCGAGGGCGGGGTCCGGGCGTCGGTCCATCCGGTCTGGGGTCTCAGATGAGCTACCACGCCCTGACGGCCCGCCAAGAGTCGGACCAGGAAACTTCGGCCGTCGGCCCCCGCCCGGCGACCGTCTCCGAGTTCCACCTGGAATTCGTCCAGTGGCTCGAGGATCACCACGACGAGATCATCGACCAATGGGTGGACGGGCTGTCCACCCTCTCCCCGGCCTATCGCCGGCGCCTGACCAGCGAACTGTTCCAGACCGCGACCATGGCCTTCCGGGCCAACCTCCAGGTCCTGGAAAGCGGACAAGGGGAGTTGCTCGAGCAGTTCATCAATTACATCACCACCAAGCGCCTCGAGGCGGGCTTCCTCCTGTCCGACGTCCAGAAGGCCTTTGAGTTGTTCCGGACGATCGTCATCAGGGCGCTCCAGGAGTCGGAGCGGTTCGGCCTGCTGGCCGAGAGCATCGGTCCCCTCAACGACCTGCTGGCCTTCACCATCCACCGTTTCTCGGACTTCTTTCAGCACATGGCCGAGCGGGCCATCCGCCGTCACGCCAAGAACCTGGAACGAAAAGTCCAGGTGCGCACGGCCGAGCTGGCCGAGAGCGAGCGCCGGTACAAGACCCTGGTCAACGAGATCAACGACGGTTACCTGATCGTCCAGGGCGAGCGGGTCGTCTTCGCCAACCAGGCCTTTGTCCGCATGCACCAGGACCTGCGGGGAGAGGTGGTGGGTCGGCCCTTCTCCGATTTCGTCACCCCGGACCGGCGGGCCGAGGTGATGGAGTCGCTGCGCGGCGCCCTGCTCAGACCTTCGCCGGGCGCCCATCTCGAGTACACCCGCGCCGGTTGTCCGCCGGAAGAGGCGCCCACCGAGATGAAGTACCGGGTCGTCGATCTGGGCCAGGGCCCGGTGATGATCGGGATCTGCCGGGACATCTCCCAGCGGGTGGCCATGGAGGCCAAGATCAGGGAACACGAAAAAAAGGCCTATATGGGCCATATCGCCGCCTCGCTGTCCCACGAGATCCGCAACCCCTTGGCCACCTGCACCCTGAACATGATGATTCTCAACGACCGGCTGAGGCTGGACGGATTCGACCGCCGCCGGCTGGAGATCACGGTCCGGGAGCTGACCCGCCTGGAGGCGATCCTGCGCCAGCTCCTGGACATGGCCCGACCCTTGAGCATCATGATGGCGCCGGTCAGCCTGGCCGAAGTGGCCCGGGAATGCGCGGACCTGCTGGCGGCCAAGGCGGGCGAGGCCGGAGTGACCATCCGGCAGCGTCACCCCGCCAAACTGCCCCTGGTCCAGGCCGACTTCGGCAAGATGGAGCAGGCCCTGCTCAACCTGATGCTCAACGCCCTGGAGGCGCTCCAACCCGGCGGCCGGATCATCATCTGGACCTGGACCCGGCCGGTCGACGGGACACGGGTGGTCGAACTGGGAGTGCACGACAACGGCGCCGGCATCGATCCCCGGCGCAGGGAGGACCTGTTCACGCCGTTTTACACCAACAAGAGCCGGGGCACCGGCCTGGGCCTGAGCAACGTCCAGCGCATCATGGAGGCCCACTCCGGCAGCGTGGCGCTCAAGGGCCGTCCCGGACTGGGAGCCACCTTCATCCTCAGACTGCCATGCCCGTAATGGACAACATCCTGGTCGTGGAAGACGACGACTCCCTGCGGGAGTCCCTGGAGATGTTCCTGCACGAGCGGGGACTGACCGTGTTCGCCGCGGCCAACGGCGAGGAATGTCTGCGACTCTGGGAGGAGTGTTCGCCGCAGGTGATCATCCTGGACATCAAACTACCCGACATCTCCGGCCTGGACCTGCTCCACCGCATCACCCGCCGGGACCACGAGGTGAAGGTGATCATGATCACCGCCTTCCACGACATGGAAACCACCATCGAGGCCATGCGGCTGGGCGCCTATGACTATATCCGGAAGCCGCTCAAGGCCCAGGAACTAGACGAGGTCGTCGGCAAGGCCCTGCACATCGCGGCGGCCACCCGGTCCCACGAGCCGGTGGTCAGCACCCCGCGGCCGCGGGACGCCAGCCGCCGGATCATCGGGGACACCCCCGAGATGAACGCCATCTTCAAGACGATCGGTCTGTTGGCCCGCAACCAGGCCACGGTGTTGATCGGGGGCGAGACCGGCTGCGGCAAGGAACTCATCGCCCGGGTGATTCACGACTCCTCGCCCCAAAAGGACGAGCCCTTCGTGACCGTCGACTGCACCACCCTGGTCCACAGCTTGTTGGAATCGGAGTTGTTCGGGCATGAACGGGGGGCCTTTACCGGGGCGGTCCGGGCCAAACAGGGCCGTCTGGAGCTGGCCGGCCAGGGCACCATCTTTTTCGACGAGGTGGGGGACCTGGCCCTGCCGCTGCAATCAAAGCTGCTGCGCTTTCTGGAGTATCGCGAGTTCACCCGGGTGGGCGGCACCCGGATGCTCCGCTCCCCGGCCCGGATCATCGCCGCCACCAACCAGAATCTGGGGGAGATGGTTCAGCAGGGCCGCTTCCGGCAGGACCTCCTGTTCCGACTGAAAGTGGTCAGCCTCGAGGTGCCGCCCCTGCGGCACCGGCTCGGCGATCTCCCGCAACTGGTGCAGTATTTCCTGGGGCTGATCAACCGCGATCTCCAGACCCGGGTGGACCGGGTAGAGGAGGAGGCCCTGGCCAGACTGGAAGCCCATCCCTGGCCGGGCAACGTGCGCGAACTGAAAAACGTGCTGATCAAGGCCGCCCTGGAGTCGCGGGGCCCGGTGCTCTTGGGGGAAGCGGTGGCCACGGCCCTGACCGAAACCTCGTTGCCCCTCACGGAGACGGGTACGGTCAGGACCCTCGACGAGGTGGAGCAGGAGCACATCCACAACGCCCTGTTCAATCACGACTGGAACATCACCGCCACGGCCCGGGTCCTGGGCGTGTCCCGGCCCACCCTGCGCAAGCGGATCGCCCGCTACGGTCTCAAGCGCCGGGCCTGACAATCGACGGCCGGGCGGAAAGGGTCTTTCCGCTCCGGCGGCAAGATTCTTTCCGTTGCGACCCCCACTCGAAGGGCGGGGAGGAGGGGGATCGCCCATTTGGCCGCGGCCGGTCGCCGTCAGCCGCCGCCGGCAGGGGTGGCACCGTTCTTGCTTAGATAGCCCCAGGCGAAGGGGGGATAATGGGACCGCCGGTCCAGGAACAACTCGTCGTCCAGGAACTGAGCCTCTCCTTCGGGGGCGTCCAGGCCCTGTCCGGCGTCAGCCTCGAAGTCCGGCCGGGACAGATCTTCGCCATTATCGGTCCCAACGGCGCGGGCAAGACCTGCCTCCTCAACTGCATCAACCGGTTCTACCGACCCGACGAAGGCCAAATCATCTTCGAGGGCAAGGACATCACCCGCCTCAAGCCCCACCGCATCGCCAAGCTGGGCATCGCCCGCACCTTCCAGAACATCGAGTTGTTCAAGCACATGATGGTCCTGGACAACATCAAGCTGGGACGGCACGCCCACATGAGAAACGGCCTATTCTCGAACCTGCTCTACTACGGGCCCACCCGGCGGGAGGAGATGCGCCTGAGGCGTGAGATCGAGGAAGACATCATCGATCTCCTGGAGATCGAGGCCATTCGCAAGAAGACCGTCGGCACCCTGCCCTACGGTCTCCAAAAGCGGGTCGAGCTGGCCCGGGCCCTGGCCATGAAGCCCAAACTCCTGCTCCTGGACGAGCCCATGGCCGGGATGAACCTCGAGGAGACCGAGGACATGGCCCGGTTCATCCTGGACGTCAACTCCCGGTGGGGAGTGACCATGATCCTCGTCGAGCACGACATGGGCGTGGTCATGGACATCTCCGATCAGGTGTGCGTCCTGGAATTCGGCTCGAAGATCGCCGGCGGTTCCCCGAAGGACGTCCAGAAGGACCCGCAGGTCATCCGGGCATATCTCGGCGAGGACGAATCCGCCTACTCCAAACTGGGGACCTGAGCGACGTGACCGAACGAGCGGCCGAAACCACCCTGCCCCATCTCCTGCGACGCAACGCGGCCCAGTACGGTCACGGCCGGGTGGCGCTTAGGGAAAAGGAATTCGGCCTGTGGCAGAAGTTCACCTGGGCCGACTACCTGGACAAGGTCCGGGAGCTGGCCCTGGGGCTCCGGGACCTCGGATTCCGGCCGGACGAGAAGCTGGCCATCATCGGCGACAACCGTCCCGAATGGGTCTTCGGCGAGCTGGCCGCCCAGTCCCTGGGCGGGGTGCCGGTGGGCGTCTACCAGGACTCGATCCTCAGCGAGGTCAGGTTCATCATCGACCATTCCGACGCCCGCTTCGTCATCGCCGAGGACCAGGAGCAGGTCGACAAGATCCTGGACATGCGCCACGAGCTGCCTCGCGTCGAGCGGGTGATCTACACCGACGCCAAGGGACTGTGGGACTACGAGTCGGACCTGCTCCTGGACATTGAAGAGGTCTACGCCCGGGGCCGGGCGATCCATCAAGCCGATCCGGGGCGGTTCGACTCGCTGCTGGCCGAACTCGACCCCTACCAGTTGGCCCTGATCTGCTACACCTCGGGGACCACCGGCGACCCCAAGGGGTCGATGCTGACCCACCGGGGCGTGATGTCCATGGCCCGTTATCTCAACGAGGCCGACCCCCGCACGCCGGCCGATCAGTACGTGTCCTTCGTGCCGCTGCCCTGGATCGTCGAGCAGATGATGGCCGTCTACTCGGCCCTGGACGTGGGCTACACGGTCAACTTCCCCGAGGAGCCCGAGACGGCCATGGTCGATCTGTACGAGGTCGGCCCGGAGCTGATCGTGGCCGCGCCGCGGGTCTGGGAGACGCTGTCGAGGCAGGTGATGGTCAAGCACCTGGACGCCTCGTGGTTCAAGCGGATAATTTATGACCTGTGCCTGCCCATCGGGTACCGCTGGGCCGACTTCAAGTTCGCCAAGCAGAAGCCGCCCCTGGGGTGGAAGGTCCTCTACGGCCTGGCCTACACCGGCCTCTTCCGGGCGCTCCGGGACCGCCTCGGCTTCTCCAACGTCAAGAGCGCCATCACCGGCGGGGCGGCCCTGGGGCCGGATGTCTTCCGCTTCTTCCACGCCCTGGGGGTCAACCTGAAACAGATTTACGGCCAGACCGAGATCAGCGGCTACTCGACCATCCACCGGACCGGGGACATCGACTTCGACTCGGTCGGCCCGCCGGTCCCCGGCTGCGAGGTCCTGATCACCGACGAAGGCGAGATCGTCGGCCGCGGCCCCGGTCTGTTCCTCGGCTACTACAAGAACGAGGAGGCCACGGCCGAGACCATCAAGGACGGCTGGCTCCACTCGGGCGACGCCGGCTACTTCACCGAGGCCGGCCACCTGGTCTGCATCGACCGGGTCAAGGACCTGATGGTCCTCAAGTCGGGCGAGAAATTCTCGCCGATGTTCATCGAGAACAAGCTCAAGTTCTGCCCCTACGTCGTCGAGTCCGTGGTCCTGGGTCACGAGCGCCCCTTTGTCACGGCCATGATCTGCATCGACTACAAGCACACCGGCAAGTGGGCCGAGGACCGACGCATCTCCTACACCACCTACACCGACCTGGCGGCCAAGGCGGAGGTCTACGACCTGATCGAGAACGAGGTCTTCCGGGTCAACCAGTCCCTGCCCGCCGCGGCCCGGATCAATCGCTTCCTGCTCCTGTACAAGGAGCTGGACCCCGACGACGAGGAGCTGACCCGGACCAAGAAACTGCGGCGCAACTTCATCAACCAGAAGTACGAGCCGGAGATCGAGGCCCTGTACGGCGAGGAGGCCTTCGTGCCCATCGAGTCGGTCATCCGCTACCAGGACGGCCGGACGGCCACCCTCAAAACCGACCTTCAGATCCGGACCATGCGGGACGACGAATACTACGCCCGGCGGCGCCAGCGGCGCCGGTGGTGGCGACGGGGTGGGTGATGGGCGCTGACCTGCTGGAACTGCTGAACCTGCTGCTCGGGCTCGACCTGTCCGCTTTGGGCCGACCGGCGTTCGACTTCTGGTCGTTCGTCCTGGGCGGCGACCCCGGCTCCCTGGGCCAGGTCCTGGCCGCCGTGGATCCGGGCCTGATCCAGTCGGCCACCGGGGCCGCGGCCGAGCCGTTCGCCTTCCCGAACTGGTTGCGGGACTTCCTCCAGTTCATGAACGACGGCCTGGTGGTCGGCTCGATCTACGCCCTGGTCGCCCTGGGCTTCGCCCTGATCTACAAGTCGACCTCGATCCTGAACCTGGCCCAGGGCGAGTTCCTGATGGTCGGGGCCTACGTCTGCCTGGCGGTCATCGTCGATTTCAAGCTGCCGTTCGTGGTCGCCTTTCTGATGACCATGGCCGTGGCCGTCCTGGTGGGACTGGCCGTGGAGAGGCTGGTGCTGCGACCGATGATCGGCGAGCCGATCATTTCGGTGATCATGGTCACCATCGGCCTGGCCTACGTCCTCAAGGGCCTGCTGATCATGCAATGGGGCAACGACACCAAGCCCTTCCCCAAGGTGGTGGACGTCGACCCGCTGCAACTGGGCGGGGTGTCCATCGACCTGGTCGAGGCCAGCGCGGTGGTCGTGGCGGTCGTCCTGCTGATCCTGTTCCTGCTGTTCTTCAAATACTCCCGGACGGGGGTGTTCATGCGGGCCACGGCCAACGACCAGCAGGCGGCCCAGAGCATGGGCATCTCGGTGAAGCGGGTCTTCGCCATGAGTTGGTGCATCGCGGCGGTGGTCTCGGCCATCGGCGGCATCGTCATCTCCTTCAAGCTCAACGTCGGCCTGCCCCTGGCCGAGTTCGGTCTGAAGTGCCTGCCGGCGGTCATCCTGGGCGGGCTGGACTCGATCCTGGGGGCGGTCATCGGGGGCCTGTCCCTGGGCATCCTCCAGGAGGTGGGCGGCGCCTACCTGGACCGCTTCATCCCCGCGGTGAAGGAGGTCTTCCCGTTCGTTATCCTGGTGCTGGTGCTGATTATCAGGCCCTACGGGCTGTTCGGCACCAAGGAGATAGAAAGGGTTTAATCCGGACCCGGTCGCCCCGCCGGGCGGCCGCCGTGGAGGCTCGAAAAGCTCATGCCCGCCGGACTGTTCCACGAGACCTACGGGAGCGACGAAGGGATCTTTCAGACCTGGTACGTCCGGGTCTGGCTGGCGCTCTTCCTGCTGGCCTGCGTGCTGGTGCCGCCGTTTGTGTCCGAATACCTGCTCCACGAACTGATTCTCCTGGGGATCACCATCATCGCCGTCCACGGCCTGAACATCCTGACCGGTTACACCGGCCAGATCTCCCTGGGGCACGCCGCCTTCATGGCCGTGGGGGCCTACACCTCGGCCATCCTGGTCAGCAAGGTGGGCGTTCCCTTTCCGCTGGCCCTGATCGCCGCCGGCCTGATGACCGCCGCTGTGGGCATGGTCTTCGGCCTGCCCAGCCTGCGGCTGCGCGGGCTGTATCTGGCCCTGGCGACCATCGCCGCCCAGTTCATCATCCTGTTCGCCATCCGCCGCTGGCCCGCCCTGACCGGGGGCACCGAGGCCCTGGACGTGCCCCCCGCCACCATCGGGCCGCTCGTCTTCGACCCCAAGACCAACAAGCTCGGCTTCTACTACCTGGTCCTGGTCATCGTCGTTCTGGCCACCTGGGCCACCAAGAACCTGGTCCGCTCCCGGACCGGCCGGGCCTTCATCGCCATCCGGGACCGCTACCTGGCCGCCGAGGTCATCGGGGTCAACCTCTACAAGTACCGGCTGATGTCCTTCGCCGTCAGCTCCTTCTTCGCCGGCGTGGCCGGGGCCCTGTTCGCCCATTACATCGAGTCGATCTACTACGAGCAGTTCACCATCGGGTACTCGATCGAGTACCTGGCCATGATCATCATCGGCGGCATGGGCAACGTCCTGGGGGCCATCTTCGGGGCGACGTTCGTCGTCGTCCTGGAGCGCGGCCTGGAGTGGTTCACCACCGAGATGACGACCCAGTACCCGACCCTGACCACTTTCCTGGTCTCCCTGAAGGAAATCGTCTTCGGCGGGGTGATCATCGCCTTTCTGATCTTCGAGCCGGACGGCCTGGCCGCCCGGTGGCGGACGATGCGCAGTTACTGGCGGCTGTGGCCGTTCAGTTATTAAAGGCTGGACGTCGGCCCGGCCGGGGAGTTAAAACAGGGGACACCGAACCCGATTGCAAGTTTATGGGAAACCTTACAAGACAGGGGGAGCACATGAAACGGACAGCTTTACTGCTGGGACTCGTCTTCGCGCTGGTCGCGATCCTGACGGCCCCGGCCATGGCCGCCAAGGTCATCAAGTGGGGCGTGCTGATCGATCTCTCCGGCCCCACCTCGGACTGGGGCAAGCAGCAGGCCATGGGCCAGCAGGACGCCGCCGCCTGGATCAACAAGACCGGGGGCATCAACGGCAAGAAACTGCAGTTGATCGTCATCGACGACGGCTACAAGATCAGCCGCGGCGTGGCCGGGTACAACCGCCTGGTCACCGGCGAGAAGGTCCTGGGAGTCTACATCCAGTCCACGGGCACGACCATGGCGCTCAGGAAGAAAATCATCGCCGACGGCGTGGCCACCTTCGGCGCTTCGTTCACGGCCAAGATGCAGAACCCCAAACGGACGCCCTTCTCCTTCTTCGTCGGCCCGTCGTATTCGGCCATGGGCCGCATCGCCCTGGTCTGGATCAAGAAGAACTGGAAGGCCAAACGGCCCCCCAAGGTGGCCTACCTCTACCCGGACAACAAGTACGGCCGCGACATCCTCAACACCTGTAAGGCCTTCGCCAAGGGCCTGGGCATCAAGGTCGTCAGCGATCAGGTCATCAACTGGCCGACCACCAGCGCCACCACCCAGCTGGTCAACATGAGGCGCGACAACCCCGACTTCGCCTACCTGACCACCACCGCCATGAACGGGGCGGTCATCCTCAAGGACGCCCGGAAGCTGCGCATCAAGACCAAGATCATCTCCAACATCCGCAACTTCGAGGAGTCGCTGATCCGCCTCAGCGGCGGCGCGGCCGAGGGCTCCTACGGCACGCAGCCCTTCGCCCCGTACGGCGCAGCGGTCCCGGGCATGAAGAAGATCGTCGCCTGGGTCAAGAAGCATCGCTCCGGCTTCCAGGGCTCGGCCGTGTACGTCGAGGGCTGGGTCAACATCCTGGTCATCGCCGAGGCCCTGAAAAGGGCGGACAAGGCCGGCCAGCTGACCCCGGCCGGCGTCCGGGCCCAGTTCGAGAAGCTCAAGAACTTCTCCACCGGCGGCCTGGCCCAACTCATCACCTACACCAAGACCGACCACCGGGCCTCCATGTGCTGTCCGGTCTACGTGGTCAAGGGCGGCAAGATGGTCCCCACCGGTCCGGCCATCTGCCTCAAGCGGAGCGACATGCGCTACTTCGGCAAGTAATCGTCACCGGTCTCCCGGGGACGCCTCCGGCGGCGTCCCCGGGATTTGATCAGGCCGTCAACAACATCCGAGGTCGGCCGTGTCCGCTGAACCGTCCGCGGCGCTACTGAGCGTCAACAACATCGAGGTCGTCTACGACGACGTCATCCTGGTCCTCAAGGGGATGAGCCTCGAGGTCAAGGAGGGCCAGATCGTGGCCCTGCTGGGGGCCAACGGCGCCGGCAAGACGACCACCCTCAAGGCCGTCAGCGGCCTGCTCAAGACCGAGGAGGGCGAGGTCACCGACGGAACCATCGAATTCATGGGCCAGAACATCACCAACCTCGAACCGGAAAAAATCGTCCGCCGAGGCATCTTCCAGGTCATGGAGGGCCGCCGCGTCTTCGACGAACTGACCGTGGACGAAAACCTGACCGCCGCCACGGCCACGGTCAAGGAAAGGGGCCGGATCAAGCGGACCTACGAGAAGGTGATGCATTTTTTCCCCCGGCTCCAAGAACGTCGAAAGATCCTGGCCGGGTATTTGTCGGGCGGCGAGCAGCAGATGCTGGTCATCGGCCGGGCGCTCATGGCCGACGCCAAGCTGATGATGCTCGACGAGCCCTCGCTGGGGCTGGCCCCGCTGCTGGTCTCGGAGATATTCGACATCATCCGCCGCATCAATCAGGAGGACGGCAAGACAGTTCTTTTGGTCGAGCAGAACGCCCGGATGGCCTTGACCATCGCCGACCACGGCTACGTCATGGAAAACGGCAAGATCGTCCTGGACGATACGGTGGACAAGCTCCGGAACAACGCCGACGTCAAGGAGTTCTATTTGGGGTTGACCGAGGTCGGCACCCGGCGCTCCTACCGCGACGTCAAGCACTACAAGAGACGCAAACGATGGCTGACCTGAGCCCCGGGGTGCCCCGGCGATTCAACGCCGCCGCCTACCTGGTCGACCGCCATCTGGCCGAGGGCCGGGGGGACAAGCCGGCCCTGATCTGCGAGGATGAGAGTTACACCTACGCCGAACTGGCCGATAAGGTCGACCGCTGCGCCCGGGCCCTGGCCGAATGGGGGCTGATGCCCGAGCAGCGCCTGCTGATGGTCATGGGCGACACCCCGGCCTTCGCCTTCACCTTTTTGGGGGCGATGAAGCTGGGGGCGGTGCCGGTGCCCTGCTCGACCATGCTCAAGGGCGACAACTACCTCTCGCTCCTGGACGACTCCCGGGCTCGCCTCCTGGTGGTGGACGCCGAGTTTTTCGAGCGGGTCGAACTCGTCCTGGACCGGGCCGAATTTCTGGAGGACGTGATCGTCGCCCGGGGCGACGTTTCGGGACGAAAACGGCTGGAGGACGTGATCGCCGGCGCGGCCGGGCCGTTTACGGCCTTCCCGACCACGGCCGACGACGCCGCCTTCTGGCTGTACTCTTTCCGCAACCCGAACTACCCCATGGGGGCCATTCACCTCCACCACGACATACGCCTGTGCACGGCCCTCTACGCCGAGAACGTCCTGGGGCTGACCGAGAGCGACGTAACCCTTTCGGCCTCCAAGCTCTTTTTCGCCTTCGGCCTGGGCGGCGGGCTGTACTTCGCCCTGGACGTGGGCGGCACGGCGGTGCTGCACCCGGGTCCGCCCCGGCCCGAACCGGTGTTCGAGGTCGTCGCCCGGCACCGGCCGACCGTGTTTTTCGGCGCGCCGACCCTGTACGGCTACCTGCTCGAACACGCCCACCGGCCCGAGCACGCCGACCGGGTCCGGGAGGCCCTCGGCAACCTGCGCGTCTGCGTCTCGGCCGGCGAGGCCTTGCCGGCCGAGATCTACCGCCGCTGGAAAGAGACCTTCGGCCTGGACATCCTCGACGGGGTGGGCACCACCGACCTGGGTCACATCTTCATCACCAACCGCCCCGGCCGGGTCAAGCCCGGCAGCACGGGCCAACTCGTCGAGGGCTATCAGGCCCGGCTGGTGGACGAGGACGGCCGCGAGGTGAACGCCGGGGAGTCCGGCGAGTTGTGGATCAAGGGCGACACCACCGTCGCCGGCTACTGGAACCGCCACCAGGAGACCAAGGACTACATCAGGGGTCACTGGTTCAACACCGGTGACCGGTACCGCGTCGACGAGGATGGTTTTTTCTGGTACATCGGCCGCAGCGACGACATGCTCAAGGTAGGCGGCATCTGGGTGGCGCCGACCGAGATCGAGGCCACCCTCGACGGCCACCCGGCCGTGGCCGAGTCGGCCGTGGTCGGGCGGGCCGATCCGGATGGCCTGACCAAGCCCTACGCCTTCGTCGTCCCGGCCGAGGGACAAGAGCCCTCGGACGAGCTGGCCGACGAGCTGAAGGCCTACGTCAAGAACCAGATCGCCCCCTACAAGTATCCCCGCTGGATCGAGTTTATTGACCAAATCCCCAGGGCGGGGCCGTTCATCCTGCGCCACGTGCTCCGCCACATGCTGGCGGCCAAGGAGAAATAGGGCGGCGGTCGCGGGGCGGGGAACCCCGGCCGGCATCCAAACCAGGAAACACGAGAGGTGCGGGCATGACCAAAGTCGGGATCGTCAGTTGTTTCAACGTCACCGAAGAGCACGGCTGCGTGATGATCGGCTGTCTGGCCCACGCCCGGGGCAAGAAGACCTTCTTCGAGTCCCACGAGGGCGAGGTCGTCCTCCAGGGGGTCATCACCTGTCACGGCTGCCCCACGGCCGTGGGCTCGGCCAGGATTCTCAAGCGGGTCAAGATGCTGACCGATTACGGCATCGACGCCTTGCACTTCTCGTCGTGCATGGTCCAGCTCTGCCCCTTCCTGGACGAGTTCGAGACCGACGTCCGGGCCGAGTTCCCGGAGCTGACCATCGTCCGGGGCACCCACCCCTACCTGGACGAGGAGGCCTTCAAGCGGGGCGTGAGTGAACTCAACGCCCAGCGCGTCCGCCCGCCCCAGAACATCAACGACGTGGTGTTCAAGCGGATCGAGTTCCCGGAAAAGGAGTGACCGCCGGCCGCGACACCGCCCGCCGTTTGGCAAGACAAAAGGCCGGTCCGCCCTCAACGGGCGGGCCGGCCTTTGTTTGGCAACGAGAATCGTCAGACGCGCTCGACGAACTCCTTGCCCAGCAGCCCCTCGGGCCGGACCAGCAGCATCAAGATGATCAAGAGGAAGGCCAGACTCTGTCTGAAGGCGGCCAAAGGTTCCAGGAAATCGCTCAGGGTGGAGACGTAAGCGGCCATGTTTTCGACCAAACCCAGCACCAGTCCGCCCACGATCGCTCCGGGCAGAGAGTTGAGTCCCCCCAAAATGGCCGCGGCGAACCCCTTCAAGAAGGGCTCGAGCATGAACACCGGATCGAGTTCGAACTTCTTGGCCATGAAAAACCCGGCCAGGACCGCCAACACGGCGGCCATGCCCCAGGAAAAGGCCAGGACCCGACGGGTGGGGATGCCCAGGGTCTGGGCCGCGGGCAGGTTCTCCGAGGTGGCCCGCATGGCCAGGCCCAGGGGCGTCTTCTGGACCAGGAGATAGAACAGCAGCGAGCCGAGCACCCCCACCACCAGGGCGCCCAGGTCAAAGGGCGTGATCGGCATGCCGCCTATGGAAAACAGGGCCTCGGTCCCGATGTCCGTCAGGGGGAAGTTGAAGCGCTTGGGCTCGGTGCCCCCGAAGCGGACGATCAGCCCCTGGATCACCAGGCCGAAGCCCAGGGTGAGCATGATCTGTCCCAGGTGGGTCGACTCCCGGCGCTGGGCCGGAATCAGGACGCCGAAGTAGAAGACGACCGAGATCAGCCCGCCGATGAGCAAGGCGATGGCGAAGCCCAGCCACCACGGCAGATTGAGGGCCAGCAGGCCGAAGGCGATGAAGGCCCCGGCCGTGGCCATGTCGCCGTGGGCGAAGTTGAGCACCCGGCTGGCCCGGTAGATGACCACGATGCCGATGGCCACCAGGGCGTAAAGGCTGCCCTGGGACAGCCCGACGATCAGATAGGGAACGATTTTTTCCATGCCGTCGATCTCCCGCTACCGGCCTAACGGAACGGCCACATTCGGACGTAGAGCCTCATCTTGAGCCACATGCCGGCCAGACCCAAAGGCTGGAAGATCATCACCACGATGATGGCCGCGCCGTAGACGATGGGCACCAGCCCCGCCGACTTGCTGAACACCTGGGGGATGATCCGGACGAAGGCCGCCCCCAGGATCGATCCCTCGACCAGTCCCAGGCCGCCGACGATGACCCCGACCAGGATGTCGAAGATGTCGGTCAGGGGGAACATGTTCTGCGAAATGCTGCCCAGGAGCAGGCAGGTCAGCCCCCCCTGGACGCCGACGTAGACCGAGCTGATGCCAAAGGCCAGCAACTTGTAGAAGGTCAGGTTGACCCCCAGCACCTCGGCGGCGATGTCGTTGTCCCGGATGGCGATGAAGGCCCGGCCCATGTAGGACGAGACGATGTTGTAGGTCAACAGGGTGAACAGCCCGGCGATGATGAAGCAGACGTAGAAGTTGACGATCTCCTCCGGGAGACCCCACAGATCCCCGATCTGGGGGACGTCCAGAGGCATCCGGCCACCGGACAGGACCGCGATATGGGAGAAGATCTGGTGCACGGCCAGGCCGAAGCCCAGGGTGGCGATGGCCAGATACGGCCCCTTGAGCCTCAGCGACGGAAAGCCGACCAGGATCCCGAACAGACCGGCGGCCAGACCGGCGGCGATCAGGGCCAGGGGCCAGGGCACACCGGCCCGGGCCAGGTGGCCGAACACCGCCGCGCCGATGATCAAAAAGCCGATCTGGCCGAAAGAGATCTGCCCGGTGAAGCCAATCAGCAGGTTCTGGCCCATGATGCCCACGGTCCAGACCATGATCATCGTCGCCAGGGGAATCACCGATTCCGGCGCGTAAAAAGGCAGCAGGGCCGCCGCCAGGACCAGGCCCGAGACCCAGACCCGGGTGAACGGCTTGCGGATCAGCTGCAGCTCTTCCGAATAGCTTTCGATGAGGTCCATAGTCCGGCTCAGCCTCGGTACATGTCGTCGATCATTTCGCCGTAGCGCTTCTCCAGCGAGCGCCGCTTAACCTTCTTGGTGGGGGTGACGTCGCCGTCCTCCTCGTAGAACCGGCGCGGCAGGAGGCGGAACTTCTTGATGGTCTCCACCCGGGCCAGGGTCTTGTTGACCACGGCCACCTCCCGCTCGATCAACTTGATGATCTCCTCGTTCTGGGTCAGGTCCTCGAAGGTGGTGAAGGGGACGCGGTTGTCCGCGGCGAACTTGGTGACGTTGTCCTCGTCGATCAGGATCATCGCGGTCAAAAACTTGCGGCCGTCGCCGATGACCACCGCGTCCTGGATGTAGGTCGAGAATTTCAGCTTGTTCTCGATGAAGGCGGGGGTGATGTTCTTGCCGCCGCGGGTGATGATGATGTCCTTTTTGCGGTCCAGGATCTGGAGGTAGTCCCCGTCCAGGGCGCCGACGTCGCCGGTGTGGAGCCAGCCGTCGACAATGGTCTCGGCCGACAGCCGGGGCGCCTTGAAGTAGCCCTTGAACACCCCGTCCCCCTTGGCCAAAATTTCTCCGTCCTCGGCGATCTTGACCTCGACCCCGGGGATGATCTGGCCGACGTAGCCGTAGCGGGGCGCCTCGACGGTGCTCACGGCGATGACCCCGGTGGACTCGGTCTGGCCGTAGCCCTCGCGGAGCTTGACGCCGATGGCGTTGTACCACTGAAACAGCTCGGGCGAGGCCGGCGCCGCACCGCAAATGGCGTAGCGAATCCGATCCAGGCCCAGTTGCCTCCGGAGGTGATGGAGCACCAGGGCGTACAGGGTCCAGTAGGCCAGGCTCAGCCAGGCCGACGGCCGGCCCTGGTCCCTGGTCTGGATGTAGGTCAGGCCCACCTTGACGGCCAACCGGTACAAAAGCCGCTTGAGGAGGGTCGAGTCGGACATCCGGATATGGACCGCGGAGACGAATTTCTCCCAGATGCGCGGCACGCTGGCGAAGATGGTCGGCGACACCTCGCGCAGGTTCTGGGGCAGGGTTTGAAGGCTTTCGACGAAGTTGACCGTCGCCCCGTTCCAGATGGCCATGTAGACCGACATCAGGTTCTCGTAGATGTGGGCCAGAGGCAGGTAGGACAGCAGTTCGTCGTGGTCGCCCGGGGGCTGCACCGAGACGAAGGACTCGGTGATGAACAGGATGTTGCGGTGGCTGAGCATGGCCCCCTTGGGCCGACCGGTGGTCCCCGAGGTGTAGACGATCATCGCCGTGTCGTCGGGTTGGATGGCCGCCGTGCGGGCCTCGAGTTCGGCCTCCCTGGTCTCGAGAAACTCCCGGCCCCGGGCCATGAACTTGTCGAAAAACTCGAGGCGGGGGTGGGAGAAGCCCCACAAGCCCTTGGGGTCCCAGATGATCACCTGTTCGCAGACCAGCTCGTCGACGATCTGCAGGACCTTGTCCACCTGCTCCTCGTTCTCGACGAACAGGATCCGGGACTCGGAGTGGTTGACCACGTAAGTGATCTCCTCCGGGGCGTTGGTCGGGTAGATGCCCGTGGTGGCCCCGCCGGCGGTCATGGTTCCCAGGTGGCAGAACTGCCACTCCGGCCGGTTCTCGCCCAGAATGGCCACCCGGTCGCCGGGCTCGAGCCCGGCGGCCATCAAGCCGGCGGCCACCTGACGGACCCGCTGTCCGTACTCCCGCCAGGTGATCGGGTTCCAGATGCCGTAGTCCTTGTGGCGCAGTCCGATGGCGTCGCCCTTTTTGGCGACCTGATCGAAGAACAGTTCCGGGAGGCTTTTGGCCCGGGGAGCGCTCACCAGGTTCTCCTTTTCTTGTACAGGCGCCAGCCCTTGGACGAGGTCTCCTCGCCGCCGACGCCCAGGTAAAGCTCCTGCACGTCGTCGTTCTCCTGGAGCGCCGCCGACGTGCCCTCGAGCACGATCCGCCCGGACTCCATGATGTAGCCGTAATCGGCGATGTTCAGGGCCAGGCGGGCGTTCTGCTCTACCAACAGAATCGTCGTGCCGGTGGCGGCGATCTTCTCGAGGGCGTCGTAGACCGCCCGGGCCACCAAGGGGGCCAGACCAAGAGACGGCTCGTCGAGCATCAGCAGCTTCGGCCGGCGGAGCATGGCCCGGGCGATGGCCAGCATCTGCTGCTCGCCGCCGGACAGGGTTTCGGCCTGCTGCCGGTGCCGCTCCCGCAGGATGGGAAAGAGGTCCAGGACGTACTCCAGGTCGGCCTTAACTTCCTTGCCCCGCCGGCCCCAGCAGCCCAGATCCAGGTTCTCCTTGACCGTCAACTCCCGGAACAGCCCCCGATCCTCGGGCACGTAGACGATGCCCCGTTTGGAAATCCGCTCCGGCGGATAGCGGTGGATGCGGCGGCCCATGAACTCGATGACGCCCTTCTTGGGCTGATCCTTGAGTAGGCCGGCGATGGTCCTTAAAAGCGTCGTCTTGCCCGCCCCGTTGGGCCCCAGGACGGCGAAGATCTCCTTCTCCCTGACCTTGAGCGTCAGCCCGTGCAGGGCGTAGATCCGATCGAAATACAGGGTCTCGATGTTGGCGATGTTCAGCAGCGGGGGCGCGGCGGCCCGGCCCGCTTCGGCGTCGGTCGGCGGCTTTGTCTCGGCCCTCTGGCTCACTTCCCCCTCCCCTCAGTCGTCGCCCAGATAGGCCCGGATGACGTCCGGGTGCCGCTGGACCTCGGCCGGAGTGCCCTCGGCGATTTTCCGGCCGTTGTCCAAGGCGACCATCCGGTCGGCCAGGCGCGAGGCGATGCGCAGGTCGTGCTCGACCAGCAAGATGGTCGTCTTGAACCGCCCCCGGATCTCGTTGATCAAATAAGCCGTCTCCTGTTTCTCCTCGGCGGTCAGGCCGCTGATGGGCTCGTCGAGCATGACCAGCGCCGGCTCCAGAGCCAAGGCCCGACCCATCTCGGCCCGTTTTTGGACCCCATAGGGACAGTCGGAGATGCGGGCCGAACGGTAGGCCTGCAACTCCAGAAAATCGATCAGTTCCTCGACCACGGCCCGGTGTTTGAGTTCCTCCCGCCTCAGGCGGAGAAAAGCGGCCGCCGGGTTCTTCCGGAACTGGATGTGCCGGCCCAGCATCAGGTTGTCCAGGACGCTCATGTGCAGAAAGAGCCTCAGGTTCTGAAAGGTGCGGGCGATCCCTCGGCGGGCCACGGC
>JAHJDS010000064.1 GCA_018812395.1 Pseudomonadota bacterium | reverse complement strand
GGTCACCGCCGCAACATTCGCTCGAAACTGGGCCTTGAATCCTGGAAACAGAATCTAAGGTCATACCTGCAATATCAGGTCAATCCCGACTGGTAACCGGTTTTATCCACCGTTGAAACGAGTGGGATTGGTCGACCGGACTACGAGTTGTCCGGCCCTCTAGGCCGCGCCGCGTTTGCCCAGCCAGCCCAGGGGAACCAACAGCCCGAAGAACGGGATCATGTACATCGCCGCCAGCAGCGGGCCCTGATCGCCGAAAAACTTGGCCGCGAACACGACCACCAGGACGTTGTTGATGAAGCTCAGGCCCGCGGCCCCGGTCAGGGCCTGGGTCATGCCCCGCCGGAAAAGGCCGTAGAGCAGGCCCGTCAGGGCATAGATGACCCCCAGCAGGCCGGCCCCCAGCACCGCCGCCAGGACGGCCCATCCCTCGCGCCGCAAAAAGTCGGCCTGGGTCGAAAACACGCCGGCGTTGATCAGGAAGAACATGGCCAGGGAGAGGGGAAAGGCCCGACGGTCGATCAGGTCCAGGACCCGGGGCGCGAATCGCCGTGCCACCACGGTCAGGCCCAGCGGCGCGAAGATCACCACCAGCAGCAACCGGGCCATGTGCCAGAAGGAAATCTGAAGATCGGCCCCCATCAGCAGCTTGACCAGGGCGGGCAGGGTGAACGGTACCAGGACCGAGGTGACCACGGTCAGTTGCAGCACCCGGGTCACGTCCGCCCGGATGATCCCGGCGAAAAAGGGGGCGGTCACGCCGGTGGACACGCCCGAGAGCAGCAGGACCGACAGGGCCTGGTCCGGCCAGAGGACCCGGGCCAGGGCCCACAGACCGGCGGGCAGGACCGCCAGTTTGAGCAGGGTCAGGACGCCCAGTTCGGCCAGGTCCGGCCAGCGGATACTGGTCAGGTGATCGAGCTTGAGCCGGATGAAGCTCAGGAAGAGGATGGCCATCATCATCGGCAGGACCAGGGGGCGGAACACTCCCGCCGGGCCGGGCAGGAACACCCCGCCGGCCACGCCGGCCATGGCCACCGCGAACATGACCAGGTTCCTGGTCTGCACCTCGACCTCCCGGGGCCTTAATGACACACGTTAGAGCAAGAGACCACTTTTGCCCGGACCAACGGATTTGTCAACCCGGCGGCGTTATTTGTTTTCACCTTGGTCCTGGCCGGACGGCCGTTCTGATGTATAATGTAAAGCCCTTGGTTTTCAGTCCGCCACGCTGGAGTGCGTCATGCCGTCCGAAGACGTAGACGAACTGGTCAAGTCCTCCGCCCTGGCCGAAGAGGAGAAACAGCCGCTGCCCTTCTCCGTCGAGCGGCTAGATCTGGAGAGCATTAACCTGCCGCCGGGCCGGCTGTCGGGCTGGCGGGCCCTGGACCGGCTGGACGTCAGCTTTCACGCCGGCGAGTTGGGCGTGATCGCCGGGAGGACCGGCCACGGCAAGACGTCGACCCTGGTCAGCCTGCTGTCCAACTGGCTCAAGGCGGCGGCCGGCCTGGGCGGCGACGAGGTATTCCTGTTCTACTCGGCCGAGGAACCCGAGGTCCGCATCTACCACCGGCTGTGCGCCCTGATCTCGGCCGAGACCGGGGCCGGCTGGTCGGCCAATGAAATCCGGGATTTCCTGCGGGATCCGACCTCCCGGCCGACCTGGCCCGACCGGCGGGGGCTGGACGAGGCCCGCCGCCGGCTCCGGTCCTTCGAGGGCCGGCTGGTGGTCGTCTACCGGCCCCAGTGGACCGTGGACGATGTTCTGGTCCACGCCCGGCGGGTGTCCCGGGTCCGCCCCCTGGCGGCGGTCATGGTGGACTATCTGCAGCGGCTGCCGGTCCCCGAGGACCTCAGCCGCGAACGCCGGGACCTCCAGATCGCCCATGCCGCCCGACGACTCAAGCTGCTGGCCGTCGAACTGTTCGCGCCCGTGGTCACCGCCGCCCAGGTGGCCCGAACCTCCCTCCCCACGGAGTATTGGCGCAACATCCGCCTGGCCAACACCTTCGAGGCCGCCCGGGAGACCATTCGCACCTCCCGGCCCAACCTGGATCACCTCCAGGACGGCGGGTTCGAGCAGGAGGCCGACCTGGTGCTCGGCCTGCTCAACTATGCCGCCGATTACATCCCCGAGACCGGAGGGGACCGCGCCGCGTCGATGCCCTTCGAGGTCGGCACCCTCAAAAACCGCTATGGCATCCCCGGCCGCTGGGCGTCGCTGGCCTTTGTCGGACGCTACGGTCTGATTCGGGACCCCGAGCTGCTGCGGGCCTCCTCCCGCCCCGCCTAGCCCTGTGACGCGGAACCCCTCCAGTTCTGGGGCCGTCGGCCGATAAGACAGACAGGGAGACTTATCACTTCACGGCGAGGACCGCATGAACGCCATCCGGATCGGCCGGGGCGAGATCAGCGGGGCCCGGCTGCTGAGTCGGTCCGGCGCGGCCGGGGCGACCGGTGCCGAGCCCGGCCGTGAAGGGGGCGATCCCTTCCGGCCGGCCTCGGAGCGGGCCTTTGGCCCGGACCGGGTGACCCTGGGCGACAACGGCGCCCGGCTGTCCATCTATCGCCCCCCGGCCCCGCCGCCCCCCGAGCCGCCGCCCGAGTGGGAGGTCCTGGCGGCCAGGGCCGCGGCCTCGGGCCTCTGGCTCGAGGCCGAGG
>JAHJDS010000063.1 GCA_018812395.1 Pseudomonadota bacterium | reverse complement strand
GGTCGCGGTGAACCCCGGCGCGTCGGCCTCCACCAGGACGAAGCTGTGCCGGCCATGGCGATGGGGGTTCTCAGGGTCGGTGGCGCAGAAGACCAGCACCCACTTGGCCAGGTTGCCGTTGGTGATGAACATCTTGGCGCCGTTGATGACCCACTCGTCGCCGTCGCGCACGGCCGTGGTCTGGGCCTGGGTGGGGTCGGACCCGGCGGCCGGCTCGGTGATGGCGCAGGCGATGATCTCCTCGCCGGCGCACAGCGGCGGCAGGTAGCGCTGTTTCTGCGCCTCGGAGCCGTAGAGCAGGACCAATTCCGAACCGAAGGTGGTCGCGGTGATGGCCTGGGAGGTGCCCGGATCGACCGCCCAGAACTCCTCGTTGACCAGGCAGAACTCCAAAAACCCGAACCCCGGGCCGCCGTACTCCTCGGGGATGAAGGTGCCGACAAAGCCCAGCTCGCAGGCCTGCCGCCACAAATCCAGGTCGAACGTCTCGTCCCGGTCGAACTCGAAGGCCCGCTCGGTGAACTCGCCCTGGGCGAACTCCCGGGCCGCCTTGATGATGTCCTGCTGCTCGGCGTTGAGTAAAAATTCCATGAGACCTCCCGCGCTGCCGGAATGAACCGCTCCAACCTACACCAAGACGGCCGCGCGGGCAATAGGCGCGCCTGGAAGGCCCCGGCGGACGGCATCACCGGGAACGAGCTTTTTTTTACGAAATACCTGAGGACGATAGAACTGACATTCAGCCGGGCTTCAGGAGAATTCGATTCGCAGGCAATCGTGCTTGATCAGCCACAATAAATGAAGCCGGACCCGGTCCCGGTCAAAGGCGGACAGGCCCCCGAGCACCTCGCCGACGCTCATTTCATCCGCGCCGACAACGGCGATTATTCGCCCGAGCACGCCCGGGTCGATCCAGCCCGCCAGATCGGGGTAAACGGGCGGCGTCTGGTCGGCCGATAGCAGCTCCCGGCCCCGGTCGGTCAGGGCCACCCGGTCCTCGTCCGTCAGTTGGCGGGACGGGTAGTCGCCGAACACGAGGTCGTAGTCCAGGGCCAGGGGGTCGCTGACGGGCCCGGGCGGCGAGACGTCATGGCGGGCCTGGTCCTCGAGTTCCGACCACAGTTTTTCATACTCGGCGATAACCCTGGGCCAGGCGAATTTTTCCTCGACCCGCTTCCGGCCGGCCCGGCCCATGGTCTCGGCCCGGGCCGGATCATGCAAGAGGCCATGGAGGCGGTCCTCCAGTATTTCGGGCACCACGGCCGTGCTCTGGGCCAGGACGAGCTGGCTGGCCGCGTCCGGGAGCAGCGTCGACAGCTCTGTCAGCGGGCCGTGGCAGGCGGCCGAGACGGTGGGGATCAGCCAGCCGGTCTGGCCGTCCTTGACCAGGTCCCGGTAGCCGTCAAAGTCCGAGGCCACCACCGGCCGGGCGCAGGCCATGGCCTCGATGACGGTCAGGCCGAAGGTCTCCTGGACGTTGTCCGTGGGCGAGACGAACACGTCGGCCGCGGCGTAGAGGTCTGCCTTTTTCTCCTCGGGCAGATTGGGCTTGAGCTTGAGCTGCCCGGCCAGGCCCAGTTCGGCCCCCAAGCGACCCAGGCCCGCGGCGTAGCCCTCCTGGTCGCCGCCGGCCAGGACCAGGATTGGCGGCCGGTTGGACATCCGTTTCCGGAGACGGGCCAGGACCCGCAGCAGCGGGGCCAGGTCCATCTTGTCCCGATACGAAAATCGGCCCAGCGAGACGATGATCGGCGCCTCCCGGGGCAGACCCAAGGCGTCCCGGGCCGCGGCCCGGTCTCGGGGCCGGAACCAATCGGCGTCCACGCCCAAGGGGATGCGCCGGACCTGACCTTTGTAGTCGAGTTTTGCGGGGAAATAGGGGGACAGATCGCCCCCCAGGGCGGCCAGGGAACGTCTGACCACTTCGGCCGCCGTGCGGCTGGTGGCCACGATGGCGTCGAACGCCATGGCCCCGGGCAGGAGCCGCCGGAGATAATCGGCATAGATTTGCCGGTAGTTGAGGGAGTGAGTGATGGCCGTCAGCGGCGTTTGGGGCGCGTAACGGTTACGCAGATAGAACAGGGCCGGGGTGAAGCTGGACAGGTCCGAGGCGTGCAGGGCGGTGTAATTAGTGGCGGCCAATTGCCGGGGGATGGCCTCGAAGGTGAACAGCTCGACCTTGTCCAGTTTCACGGACGCCTGGTCGTAAACCTGGCGAAATTTTTGCCGCAAAAAGGTGTTGGGGAAAAAGAGGTGGATCCGTTCGGCCCGACTGAACTCGATCAGGGCCCGGACAAAGCTCTGGTTGGCGGAAAATCGACCTAACGGGATTTGGGCATAGAGTATCTCGTTAAAGGCGCTCAGGTAGCCGACGATCAACGATCGCCTCCCCCGGTGACACGGACCGGGCCCCGGCACGCCTGAACCCCTCGGGCTAGCGTACCTGGAAGTTCCTGACCTTGCTCAGGTCCTCGTAGTCTTTGCTGTCCCCCGTGATGGTCGGCGCCATGGGGTCACCGCCCAGCCCCACCTTGCCGCAGGAGCAAAACAATATTTCGGGGGAATCGTCCCTGACCTCGAGCACGTCGCCGCAGTTACGGCATTGCAACCGGCGCTGAGAGACCTGCTGGCCTCGTTCAAGCGGATACATCGTCTACTCCGTTGAGACAGAACATCAGCCGTCTGCTGGTCCCGCCCACTATACCGGTCTGGATTCGGTTTTGTCCAGGCCGAAAACCGAAAAATCGGCAATATCTTGCCGATTCCGGCCTGACAAATTGTCGGCGTCCCGTCAGCGCCGGCCCCTGACCATGGGCACGAACCTGACCATCATCAGCGTCTTGCGGCTGACCGCCCCTGTGGCGTCCTTGGTGACCAGGATCAGGCGCTGGATGCCGAAGACCGGACCCACCGGGGCCACCAGCCGGCCGCCGGGCTTTAGCTGCCGGACGAGCGCCCCGGGCAGCTTGGGCGGGGCGCAGGTGAGGATGATCGCCTCGAACGGGGCCTCCTGGGGCCACCCTTGGTAGCCGTCGCCGCAGCGAACCCGGACATTTTTATAGCCCAATCGGGCCAGCCGGCCCCGAGCGCTTTGGCAAAGCGGTCCCACGATCTCGATGGTGTACACCTTTTTGGCCAACCGGGCCAGCACGGCGGACTGATACCCCGAGCCGGTGCCGATCTCTAAGACCTTTTCGTGACCTTTGAGTTCCAGGGCCTCGGTCATGGCGGCCACGATGTAGGGCTGGGAGATGGTCTGGCCGTGACCGATGGGCAGTGGGCCGTCGGCGTAGGCCGAGTAGCGGTAGGCCTTGGGCACGAACAGATGCCTCTTAACTTGGCCCATGACCGCCAGGACCTTGGGGTCCCTCACCCCCCGGGCCGTGATCTGGCGGGCGACCATGTCCCGGCGGAGCTTGGCGAAGTCGCGTTGGCAGGCGGCGGTCGGGGCCAGAACCACCAGGGCGATCACGCCTCCCAGGCCGCCCAGGATCAGGCCCGTCAGCCATTTTCCCGACCGCGGTCGCACCTCAACGCCCCCTTCGCCAACCGGTCGACGCCGGCCTCTTGATCACGGCCAGCAGGACCGGGACCGAGTCAAAACCGGACAGGTGGTAGTCATGGCCACCGACGCGGACCGACAACTGGGTCGATCGGCCGCCGTCCAGGTTGAGCAGGTCCCTGACGTTGAACCCCGGCAGATCGAAGATCGTCTGGACCTCTCTCAGCGACAGCCCGCCGGTCAGGCCCTCGGTCACCGCCAGCAAGAGGCGACCGGCCCGGTCGACGCCGGCCAGGGAGCGGCGATGGCGCCGGCCGGGGTTCTTGACCCCTCGGGTGGGGCGGCCGCCGGCCATCAGGCGCGGCCAGGCCTGAATAGCCGTCCGGACCCCCTGGGCCAGGAATCGACTCGCGTGGGAGATGCCCACCCGTCCCCGGCCGGACCACAACACGCCGGAGTTGATCCGCCGCATCCGGTAAACCACCCGTCCCTGAGCGATGACCAGGCCCAGGGGCCGCCCCCGGGGGTTGAAGAAGTTGGCGTTGATGGCCGCCACGGCCCGGGTGGTCCCCCGCAAGGCCTGCCGGGCGGTGGCCGGGGACGAAAAACGGACCACCCGCAGGTCAAAATGGGCGGGGTCAAAGCGGTAGACGCGCAAGGAAGCCGGAAAAAGTCCGGCCGGCCGGGTCAACCGAACGTGCCGCCAGTGAACGCCGGCCGCCAGGCGGCGCCAGCCGGTGTCCTCGATCTCTCCCCCGGGCCCGACCGCCCGGGCGCTGGGGGTCATCAGGCCCAGGCCGGCCAGGAGGGCCAAGACCAGCGCCCAGGCCGTATGGACCGACAACCTGGCGATGTTGCTGTCCGGGCGAGTCATTATCCCATATTATGAAATCCCGGCGGGCGGATGTAAAGCCTTTTGGTCGCCCGGGCCCTCTGGTGTATAATGCCTGACGTGTCGCCCCGTGGGAAAACCATCGACCCCCGTCTGCGCCGCCGAGACGTCCGCTGTGTGCCCATTCTCCACGGCCGGCTGGAATCGGCCGTGGCGGTGCGGCAATGCTTCCAGGAATATCGTCCGGAGGCGGTGGCCGTCGAGTTGCCGCCGACGCTGGGCGACGCCTTCGTGCGGGCCGTCAAGCGGCTGCCGCTGCTGAGCGTCGTCTATTACGAGCGGCAAGACGAGGAGTTGGTCTATTTGCCCGTCGAGGTCACCGACGGCGTGACCGAGGCGGCCCGCCTGGCCCTGGAAAACGACCTGCCCCTGCGCTTCGTCGACCGCGACACCGAGAATTACGGCCGCTTCGAGGATTTTGTCCCGGACGTCTACGCCGCGAACCGGATCGGCTACCTCGAGTTCTGCACCCTGTGGTCGCGCGCCAGGCGCCCGCCGGCCCAGCCCGACGACCAGATGCGGGAGGCGGCCATGGTCTGGCGCCTGCAGCGGCTGAAGGAACGACACCAAAAAATCATGTTCGTCTGTGGACTGGTCCACTACCCCCGGGTCATGGACGGCCTGGATGAAGGCGCGGCCCGGCCCCTGGAGAGACTCAAGCGGCCCGGCGTCAGCCTGGCCCATCTGGCCGAGGAGTCCTCCCGGGAGATCCTGTCCGAGCCCGGCTTTTTGGCCGGCCGTTACGAGGAGGCCCGCCGGGAAGGGGCGACCGCGCCGCCGGACAGGCTGGCCATGCAAGAGGAACTCTGGACCCGGGCCGCCCGGCGCCATCAGAAGAACAACCAGGAGCGCCTGGACGCCGCCGCCTGGTCGGTGCTGAGGCGGTTTACGCGCAACTACGCCCTGGTCACCGGCCGACTGACGCCGACCTTCTACCAGCTCGTCATCGGCGCCCGGGGCGCGGCCGGGGATGATTTCGCCTATGAGGTCTGGGACGAAGGCAGCCGCTACCCCCACCAGACCGACGAGCCGAACCTCCCGGTGCTCCGGCTGACCGGCGACGACCTGTGGCTGGACCAGCGGCGGGTCCGTTTTCACCGCCGCCTCAAGAGCCTTCGCTCCCGCCTGGTTCCGGCGCCGATCCAGAAAAGGCCCCGCGAGGAGTTCGAGGGGCAGTGGGACGTGGACTGGGACCGGGTCAACGTCTGCTCCTGGCCGCCCGAGGACGTCGTTCTCGAGGACTTCGGCGAATTCCTCAAAAAGAGGGCCACCGGCCTGCTGAGCGCCGAGAACAAGCGGACCGTGCCCTTTACCACCTCGCTTCTGGACGGGCTGGACATGCGGGAGACCATCCGACACTGGCATGAGGGGACGTGGTACGTCTTCGAGGAGCGTCGCGTCACCGGCCGGGTGGGCTCGGTGGTGGTCATCTTCGACGAGGACCAGGCCGACGAGCGGTTCCCCTGGAAACTGACCTGGCTGGGCGAGCACGAGCAGGAATCGGACATGGCCTTTTACGCCACGCCCGTGGGCCAGGTCATGGTCGGCCCCGGCGTCTCCAAGTGCCACCACGGCGGGTTCATGCTGACCTACCCGCCGCTGAGGGTGTACGATGTCTGGTCGGATCGGTTCTTCGACATGGCCCGCAACAAGCCCGAGCGACTGCTCCTGGCCGGCATTGACTACTCGCTCGAAAAATTCATCGTCTACGTCGCGGCCAAGCCGCCCCCGGCCCGGCTCAAACACCTGGCCGAACGCATGGGCAAGCAGGTGCTCTATCTGCCCCTGGGCGCCTTTTCGCCCCAGATGCTCAAGCGCTTCCAGACCTTCCACGTCCTGGCCGGGCACTCGGTCCGGCGCTACGCCCGGGACTTCATCCGCTGACGGAGTGATGATATGTCCGACGACAAATCGTTGACCCTGGCCCTGATTCAGATGAGGGTCGAGTCAGACCCGGCGGCCAACCGGGCCAAGGCCGAGAATTTTTTGCGGCGGGCCAGAGAACACGGGGCCGACCTGGCGGTCCTGCCCGAGATGTTCGTCTGCCCCTACGATCAGGCCCGCTTTCCGGAGTTCGCCGAACCGCTGCCCGACGGCCCGACCGGCCGGATGCTCTCGTCCCTGTCCCGGGAACTGGGGATGGCCGTGGTCGGCGGCAGCCTGCCCGAGCAAGACGCGGCCGGCCGGGTGTTCAACACCAGTCCGGTGTTCGACACCCAAGGACGGCTGATCGCCGCCCACCGCAAGGTCCATCTGTTCGACGTGGACCTGCCCGGAATGCGCTTCTTCGAGTCGACGACCCTCAGCGCCGGGGAGGAGCTGACGGTCTTCGATCTGTCGGGGTGGCGGATCGGCCTGGGGGTGTGCTACGACGTGCGCTTCCCCGAGCCCTGGCGGCTGATGGCCCTTGGTGGGGCGGAACTGATGGTCGTGCCCGGGGCCTTCAATCCGGTCACCGGGCCGGCCCACTGGGACCTGGTGCTCCGGGCCCGGGCGGTGGAGAACACGGTCTACGTGGCCGGCGTGTCCCCGGCGCCGACCCCCGGGGCGAGCTACCAGGCCTGGGGGCACTCGAAGCTGGTCGACCCGTTCGGCGAGATCGTGGCGTCCCTGGAACGCCAAGAGGGGCTGGTCCTGGGCAGCCTCGACCGGACCAGGCTGCGGGCGGTCAGAAAGCGCCTGCCCGTCCTGGACCAGCGCCGGACTGATCTCTATTCCATCCGGTGGTCGAAAGAGTAGCCCCGGGCTCGGTCAAGAGCCCGGTCCTCGGGCCGATTCAAGGTCTCGACTCGTTTAGTGACCAAAAGAATCCGGCCGGCCCTCTCCAAAAAAGGGCCGGCCGGATACGTTCGGGGCCTGGGTGCGGGTTGGCCGTCTGGTCAGCTCATCCCGCCCAGGATGAGGAACAGCCGGCCGAAGGTCGAACCCAACCAGTAGTCGGACAGGGCGTTGATCCGATCCGTAATGCCGTGCCGAGGCCCGGACATGACCTCGGCCGCCCGGAGATGCAGCAGCGGCACGATCGGGGTCCAGCCCTTGGCCTGGGCCCGGAGGATGACCCGCCGGAGTTGGCGATGGGCCGAGCGGAGCATGTGGGCCAGCAGTTTGGGCCGGCCGACCCCCACGGCCGCGCCGGTCTTGTCCTTCTTGACGATCAGGGAATAGTACTTGGCGATGACCAGGGCCGAAAAGGACCACGACGTGGTCGTGCCGCCCAGGATCGCCGCCGCCTGATGAACGTTCGAGCTGACGTGCCGGGCCAGCAGGGGCCAGGCCTTGAACGACAGCCAGGCCAGCTGGAAATGGTTGTCGTTGCCCAGCAGTCGGCCCTTGACGAAGTCCGGCGTCTTCTTGAACTCCCGGGCGATGGGATCGATGATGGCGTTGTCGATGTAGAGCAGGTTCGCCTCCGAGGCCCGGCGCATGGCCCGGGCCCAGAGTCCCATCTTTATCATCGGCGGCAGGGGCGGTCCCGGGTAGCCCAGGCCCAGGTTGAGGACGTCGTCGGTGATGAAGAAAATGGTCCGGGCCAGGACGGCGAGGTTGGTGGCCTGGACGATCAGGGGCAGGAGCTTCCGGAGATCCGTGATCCGGTCCAGGGCCCCGATTTTAGCCTTGAGGAAAAGCTGGACGCCCAGGGCGACGCTGTAGTAGCCAAAGGCCTCGGACACGGTGATCAGGTCATTGACGTTCTTGACCCGGGCCGACGTCAGCCGCTTCAGGAAGGAGTTCATAAAGGCCGCGGTGGGGACGTAGCGGGCGAAGACCCGTTTCAGCCCGGGCGCGCCCTGCTTCTTGAGGGCGATGAACAGGTAGCTCAAATGGGCCCCCAAGTCGGCGGCCACGGCCGCGGCCACGACGTGGTTGGTGGCGGTCATGAGCCGACCGGCCCGGAAGGCCTGGTCGGCCTTGGACTTGTAGAGGTGGGCCGCCCGCCACAGCTTGGCCATATTACCCTTCACCGCGGCGGGGACGTCCCGGGCCGTCCGGGACATCCTTTTGAGGCGGTCCTCGAGGACCCGGGACCAGCGGTTGTAGGCGGCGGTGACCGCCTTTTTGGCCCGGGCGGGCAGCACCAGCGGACGGCCGTCGTCCTTGACGAGCGCCAGGGGCTGACCGGTCAGGTGGGCATAGGCCTCGTACACGTCGGCCACCTCGACCAGGACCAGGCCCAGTTGTTTGGCCCGCTGATAGAGGTCCACGACCTGGCCATTTTTGAGCTTCTCCTGCCTGATCCCGGCCGGAATGAGCACCTTGTTCATGCCCACCTTTTTGGCCCCGTGGAGCTTGTGGTAGATGCCGCCCACCGGGCCGATGGTCCCGTCGGGGTTAATCGTGCCGGTCATGGTCACCTTGGGCAGGACGTGCCGTCCCAGGACGGCCGCCAGGACCGTGGCCGTCATCAACCCCCCGGCCGAGGGCCCGTCGATGCGGCCGGCCACGTCGTACGAAATGCGCCACTTGCTCATGGGCTGGCCGGTGATCAGGGCCGAGACCACGGCCGCCATCCACCCGGCGGCCCGCCATTGGCTCCCCGAGGCCATGAACTCGGACTCGAAGAACCCGACCCGGACGTCGCCCGCGTCCGAGGGTTCGACCCGGACGATCATCCGCTTGCTCATCCCCCCGGACTTCTTACCGATCGTATAGTAATAGAGCGGCCAGGCCACCCGGATGCGGACCGAGGACCGCTTTTGAGGGGCCGGGGCCTGGGACAGGCCCAGTCCGGGCAACAAGCAAAGGACCAACACCATCGCCGCCAAACGGAACCGCCGACCAACCGCCGCGCTCTTCATCCCATCCTCCCCATCTGGTTTTGTCCTCGAACCCGAGACCTATTGTCGACCGCCAGGGTAAGCGCTGTCAAGACGGCCGGGGACCCGGCCCCGACTTGACATCATCTTTTTTTTAGGCCTAGAGTCGGCATCATGACGGCATCGAACCCAAACGACATCAACCGGAACCCCGCCTGGCGGACCCCGCCGGCCGAGGTGCTGCCCCTGGAAAAGGCGGTCGGGACCGTGCTGGCCCACGACGTGACCGAGATCGTCCCGGGGCTGCGCAAAGGGCCGGCCTTCAAGAAAGGGCACAAGGTCAGTGCGGCCGACGTCGAGCGCCTGGCCCGGCTGGGCAAGAAGAACCTGTATGTCCTCCGGATGGGACCGGACGATCTCCACGAGGACGAGGCGGCCGAGATGATGTTCGAGGCCCTGCGGGGGAAGAACGTCGAGCCGTCGGGGCCGCCCTCGGAAGGCAAGATCAACTTCGTGGCCGCCGTTGACGGTCTCCTGGTGATCGACGTGGACGCCCTGATAAACTTCAACCGCCTCGAAGGGGTCATCTGCTCGACCCGGCACAGCCACACCCTGGTCCGCCGGGGCGAGGAGGTGGGCGGCACCCGGGCCATCCCGCTGGTCATCCATCGGGAGGTTATTCAGGAGGCCTGCCGCCGGGCCGGGGAGGGAGTGATCCAGGTCCGGCCGCTGACGGCCGCCCGGGCGGGCGTGATCATCACCGGCTCCGAGGTGTACGAGGGACTGATCGAGGACCGGTTCGCCCCGGTGATCGCGGCCAAGATCGGGCAGTTGGGCGGCCGGGTGACGGAGGTCATCCTCGCCCCGGACGACGAGGAGGCCATCGGCCGGGCCATCCACAAGCTCCTGGACCAAGGCGTCAACCTCCTGGTCCTGACCGGCGGGATGAGCGTCGATCCCGACGACGTGACCCGGATGGCCGTCCGGGGGGCCGGCGGCCGGGACCTGGTCTACGGCTCGCCGGTCCTGCCCGGGGCGATGCTGCTTTACGGCCGGATCGCCGACGTGCCGGTCCTGGGCCTGCCGGCCTGCGTGATGTATTTTCGGACGACCGTGTTCGACCTGGTGCTGCCCCGGGTCCTGGCCGGACTGACGATCACCCGCGAGGACCTGGCCCGCCTGGCCCACGGCGGGTTCTGCCTGACCTGCGAGACGTGCCGGTGGCCGATGTGTCCCTTTGGAAAATCGACCTAGCCGGGTGTTGAAACACACCCTGCTAGAGGCGTCAAGGTCCTTCATCGGCAAACGAGAACTAGGCCCGCGTGAACATGACCGTTGACAAATTTCCCTCCTACTTCGAGCCGGCCCGGCGCACCGACCGGGTCGATCCCACGGAAGTAAAGCACGTCTACGGTCAGGACCCGGAACTGGACGCCTGGCTGACCCACTTCTTCCACGAAAACCACCTCGACCCGGTGGCCTACCCCGACCACGCCGCCACCGGCGAACAGGTCCGGTTCATGGTCTGCCACGACCCCGAGGGTGAGCCCTTCTACCCCTGCTCGGACTGGATGTTCCGGGCCATCCTCCGGCGCCGGGCCAGCCGCCGGGTCCTGGCCTACTACCACCAGATCTGGGAGCGGGTGGCCTGGCTGGTCGACACTTACATCACCGACATTGACCGGCGCCGGTTCCTGAGCGCGGTCCTGCGCCGCAAGTTCGAGCACGACACCGCCTCCCGGGTGATGATCCCCTCCCGGCTCAAAAAAAGGCTCCTGGTCATCTGGGGCAACGTCTCCCAGATCATTGATCCGATGGTGGACGACAAGGCCGAATGGGGCGATCGGGCCCGGACTTTCATGTCCAGCTCCTACTTTCGGGAAACCTTCGACCGCCTGGATGAGTCGGGGCTGGGACGAATCGGACGCCTGGACCGGATCGAGCGCCGCATCAACGCCCTGCGCCTGGGCCGGCTCCTGGCCCTGTCCTGCACCCCCGAGGTCTGGACCGGCGGCCAGGTGGACCTGGCCCGGGTTTTCGTCGAAAAGCCGCGAGGCGAAGGGTTGACCTTTCTTGAAGACGAACTGCTCTCCGGCCATGCCCGGCGCATCCTGTGGCTCTGCAACGAGGCCGGCGAATTCGTGGCGGACCTGGCCGTGGTGGGACTGCTCACCCGGCTCGGACACCAGGTGATGATGGCCGTCAAGGACGGCTTCTATTTCGGCAAAATGACCGTCGACGACCTGGACGAGGACCTGTCCCCCCTCCTGGCCAAGGCGGTCCTCCTCGACAGCCCCTTCTACTCCAAGAACGACCTGCTGGCCCAACTGGACTCGGACCGGCAACTCTTCGTCCTCTCGGACGGCACCCGGGAGCGGATGAACCTGATCATGACCTCGACCACCCTGGCCCGGGCCTTCAAGGAGGCCGACCTGGTCATCGCCAAGGGCTTCGAGAACCGCCGCCGGCTGATCCAGACCCACTTCTCCTTCACCCGGGACGTGGTCTGCGTCTCCCGGGGCGCCGGCGGCCGCCTGATCGTCGACCACAAGCCGCGCCACCCCGGGGCGATCAAGATCACCGCCGCCCAGCTCGAGGCCATGGCCGACAAGATCATCGGCCTTATGGCCCAGGCCAAGGGCCAGGGCCGGAAAATCATCTTTTACAGCGCCATCGTCGGCTCCATCCCCGGCCAGACCAAGACGGCCGTCAGCGTCATCGAGACCTTTGTCGGTTACCTGAGCCGGACCCTGGAAAAGACCTTCATCATCAACCCGGCCGCGTACTTCGAGCCCGGGCTGGACGCCGACGACTTGATGTACATGTGGGAGCGGGTCCAGCGCAGCGGTTACCTGGACATCTGGCGGTTCCAGTCCGCGGCCGACGTCGAAAAGAGTTTCGAACTCATGGGCCGGCGCGTCCCGCCCGAGTGGGTGGGCAAGGACGCCTCCTTTTCCACCGGCTGCACCAAGGAGCGCCACATCGCCCAGGAAGTGCAGCGGCTTCACCCCGAGCTTCAAATCCTGGGGCCGCCCCTGGACCGCTTCCTCCGCCGCGGCGAGTACGGGGTCGGCCAGTTCCACGACGCCCGGCTGTGCGGGGTCACCACCCCCTGATCGACGCCCGGGCCCCGGCCTCGAACAGGCGTCCGCCGACCAGCAGGGCCTCCCCTTCCCCACTTCCTCCCACCAACCCGGCGCCACGGCCGGGTCGGCGCTGAACCCCCTTTTATCCCCACCCGATCCCACCGACCAGGAAAGCCACGGTGTCCGGACCCGGCGGCCGGCGGTCAGGGGGCCAGATATGGGGTGTCTTGGTGAAGGAGGCCACAATTTGTGTGGTTGTGAATCCGGCGGGGCAATATCAAGTTTTTTTTGACAAATCTCCGACGTTTTTTCTTGACACCCGGCCGCGCCCGGGCCAATATGGGACACAGTGGTAAAAAGTGGTTAGAAGTGGGATAGGGCCTTGACCGAACAACCGACCGCAACAGACGCCGTCCTGCCCGAGGATTTTCGGTTCAGGGGATCGTTCAACCTGACCGTGGACGACAAGGGCCGGCTGTCCATCCCGGCCGAGTTCCGGGACATCCTGGTCCGGATGGGCGAGGAGACCCTGGTCGTATCTTTTCACGCCCACTGTCTGGAGACCTACCCCTTGCCCCTGTGGCGGGTCAAGGAGACCGAGGCCCTGCGGTTGCCGCCGGACGAGCCGGATGTGCAACAATATTTGCGTCTGATCGGACTGGCGGTCAAGCGCACGCCGGACAAGCAGGGCCGCATCCTGATCCCGCCGGCCATGAGGCGCCACATGGGCCTCTCCTCGGACGGGAACGGGGATCAGGACCGGGAGGTGGTTCTGAACGGTCTGCTGACGAAGTTCGAGATCTGGTCCCGGGAGAGGTGGGAGGCCCAGTTCGCCCAGTTCACCCAGACGCCCGAGGATTTCGCGGCCATGTCCAAGGCGGTGGCCAGGTTCAAGCGGGAAGTTCAGAGCGGAACGGGGCGTTGATTCACCGTCCGGTGATGCTCGACGAAGTGCTCGATCTTTTCGGGAAACACCGAAAAGTTTTAGTTGACGGGACCCTGGGCGGCGGTTCCCATGCCGCGGCCTTGCTCTCGGTCTCACCCTCGCGGCGGGTGATCGGGCTGGATCGTGACCCGGCGGCCATCCGGGCGGTCAGCGACCGGCTCCGCGGTTTCGGGGAACGTTTCAACGCCGTTCAGGCCAGTTTCGCCGACTTGGCCGGGGTCCTCGATAACTTGGGACTTGACGTGGTGGACGGCATCCTGTTGGATTTGGGTTTTTCCTCGACCCAGCTCGAGGACCCGACCCGCGGTTTCAGCTTTCAGACCGACGGGCCGCTGGACATGCGTCTGGACCAGAGTCAGGGGCCGACCGCGGCCGAGGTGTTGGCCCGGGCCACCGAGCGGGAGCTGGCCGATCTGATCTTCCGCCTCGGCGAGGAGCCCCGGGCCAGGATGGTGGCCCGGGCCATCGTCGCCGAGCGCCGATCCCGGCCGATCAAGACCACCGGCCACCTGGCCGAGGTCGTCTCCCGGGCCCTGCCGCCCCGGCGGCCGGGGCAAAAGGCGATCCATCCCGCGACCCGGACCTTCATGGCCCTGAGGATCGAGGTCAACGACGAGTTGGGGCATCTGAGGCGGTTCCTGGAAGGGGCCCCGGGGTGGTTGTCGCCGGGCGGGCGGCTGGTGGTGGTCAGCTTCCACTCGCTCGAGGACCGGCTGGTGAAACGGGCGATCAGGACCTGGGAGAAGGGCTGCGTCTGCCCGCCGCGGCAACCGGTGTGCACCTGCGGCCGGCGGCCGACCATGAAACCGCTCTCGCGCCGAGTGCTGCGCCCCGGGCCGGCCGAGACGGCGGCCAACCCCCGCAGTCGCAGCGCCCGCCTCCGGGCGGCGGAGAAGATCTGATGTTCGTCAGCATCCGTCGGGCCAACCGTCAGCGGCTTGCCGCCGGGGAGCGCCGGAGTCTGCCCTGGAAGGGTTTCGTGTTGAGCCTGTTGGGCCTGCTGGCCGGCTTTGTGTTCGTGTATTTGTGGTCCCACATTCAGGTCTGGCAGCTGACCGTCGAGCAATCCCGCCTGCGGCGGGAGAAGGTCCGGCTGTCGGCCAAACATCGCCAACTGCGCCTGGAGCTGGCCGGGCTCATGAACCCGTCCCGGCTGGAACGGCTCAACGAGCTGCATTTCCACCTGGCGGCGCCGCTGCCGGGGCAGGTCGAGGAGCGGCCGTGAAAAACGATCGAAAGCGCTGGGTGCGGCGGCGGTTGTGGCTGGTGTTGTTGTTGTTCGGCCTGGCTTATTTGTTGGTCATCGGGCGGGCCTTTCAGCTCCAGATCGTCTCGGCCCCGACCCTGAAGAGGATCGCCCGGGGGCAGATCGAGAAGCCGCTGATCATCGCCGGCACCCGGGGACAGATCTACGACCGGCGGGGCCGCATTCTGGCGGGCAGCAAGGACGCGACCAGCGTCTTCGCCCGCCCCGGGCGGATCAATGACCCCCGGCGGGCGGCCCGGCTCCTGGCCCGGGCCCTGGGGCTCGACCGGCGGCGACTCCTGGAAACGCTGGGCCGGGGGCGGAGGTTCGTCATGATCAAGCGGCGGCTTACGGCCGCCGAAATCGCTCGCGTCAGGCAGATGAAGCTGCCCGGCATCGGCTGGGTGGGCGAGCAGGACCGCTTCTATCCCAACCTGACCCTGGCGGCCCACGTGCTGGGATTCACCGGCACCGACGCCCGGGGGCTCGAGGGTCTGGAGCGCCGCTACGACAAGGTCCTCCAGGGCCAAAAACGGGTGGTCCCGGCCCACCGGGACGCCCTGGGGCGGACCATCTGGCTCAGCCCTCACCTGGATTCGGTCGGCCATCGGGGCCACAACCTGGTGCTGACCATCGACCGGGATCTGCAGTTCAAAACCCAGGCCCTGCTGCGCCGGGCCATCGAGAAGCATCAGGCCCGGGCCGGCCAGGCCGTGGTCGTCGATCCCCGCACCGGCGCGGTGCTGGCCCTGGCCGTCTACCCGGAGTTCGATCCCAACGCCTATCAGCAAAGCCCGACCGGGCACCGGCGCAACCGGGTGGTGACCGACGTTTTCGAGCCGGGATCGGTCTTCAAGATTTTCGTCGCCGCGGCCGCCTTGCAGTCGGGGAAGGTCCGGGCCACGGACTTGTTCGTCGTCGAGAAGAAACTCACCATCGGACCGGACGTCATCCACGATCACGAGACCAGCGCCTCCCGGCGGCCGTATCCCAAGCGCCTGACCCTGGCCGAGATCGTCAAGTTTTCGTCGAACATCGGCGCGGTCAAGGTCGGCCAACTGGTCGGCCCGGCCGCCTACCACCGCCTGCTCCGGGCCCTGGGGTTCGGTCGGCCGACCGGGCTCGACTTCCCCGGGGAGGTCGGCGGTCGCCTGCGGCCGTGGCGCAAATGGCGGCCGATCGAGGCGGCGACCATGTCCTACGGCCATGGGGTGAGCGTCACCGCGTTGCAGTTGGCCATGGCCGTGGCCGCCATCGCCAACAACGGCAAGCTGATGCGGCCCTACCTGGTGGCCGAGATCACCGACGCCCGGGGCAAGACGATTCAGGTCAATCGGCCGAAGGTTGTCCGCCGGGCCCTGTCGCCGGAGGTGGCCCGGACCCTGACCCGGATCATGACCGGCGTCACCACGACCGGCGGCACCGGCGTCCGGGCGGCCATCAAGGGCTGCCGCGTGGCCGGCAAGACCGGCACCGCCCGCAAGCCCGATCCGGCCGGCGGTTACCGCCGGGCCTGGATCAGCACCTTTGTCGGCTTCGCCCCGGCGGACGATCCCCGGGCGGTGGCGGTCGTGGTCCTGGACGAGCCGCAAAAAAGATACTACGCCTCCGAGGTGGCCGCCCCGCTGTTCAGGCGGATCATGTCCGTGGCCCTCAAGATCAGGCCCCAGGCCAAAGTGACGGCCCGGGCCGACCGGGTCAAACCGCGGCCGTCGCCCCGGGCACCGGTCGTCGCCCCGCCCCAACAGGGCGCCGGGCTTCGGACCGAGCTGGAACAAGGCCGGCTGCCCGACCTGCGGGGCCACCCCTTGCGCCGGGTGCTGCGGGTGGCCCAGCGTCTTCGGGTGCCGGTGACGGCCGTGGGCCCCGGCGGCTGGGTGGTCCGGCAGCGACCCGAGGCCGGTTGGCCGGTCCGAAAAACCCGGCGGCTGTGGGTCCAGCTCTCATTCGAGAACCGGAGGTGAACGGCTTGACCCCAGGGCCTCATCAAAAACTGGCCGACCTGGTGGCCGAACTCGAGTCCATTCCGCTCGAGGTCGACCTGGTGGGCCGGGGCGACGCCGGATCGACGGCCATCTCCGGGGTGAGCTATGACTCCCGGACCGTCGCGCCGGGGCATCTCTTCGTGGCAATCAAAGGGGTCGAGACCGACGGACACCAATATCTCGAAGCGGCCCGGGACGCCGGCGCGGCGGCGGTCGTGGTCGAGACATTGCCGGCCCGGCCCCTGGACCTGCCCCTGGTCAAGACGGCCGACTCCCGGCGGGCCCTGTCCCGGCTGGCGGCCGCCTTTTACGGCCATCCGTCACGGCAATTGACCCTCATCGGCCTGACCGGGACCAACGGCAAGACCACCACCAGCTACCTGGTCGAGTCGGTTTTGCAGGCGGCCGGCTACCGGGTCGGCTACCTGGGAACCATCGACCGGCGCTTCGGCGGAAAGGTCCTGCCGGCGCCGACCACCACCCCCGAGTCGGCCGAGATCCAGGCCCTGCTCAGCGAAATGATCCGGGCCGGGATCACCCACGTCATTCTCGAGGTCTCCTCCCACGCCCTGGTCATGGACCGGGTCGAGGACTGCCACTTCGACGTGGCCGTGTTCACCAACCTGAGCCGCGATCACCTGGACTTCCACCCGGACATGGAGGCCTATTTTCAGGCCAAGCTCCGGCTGTTCACCGAAATTATGCCCTCCTCGGCCAAGTCCTCCCGCTTGGCCGTCACCAACCTCGATGACCCCCGGGGCGGCCGGATACAGCCGCCCCGGGGGGCCCCCCTGCTGCGATACGGCCTGAACCCCGGCACCGACGTCACGGCCCGGGACGTGGACCTGGATTTGACCGGCGCCCGGGGGAAAATCTCGACCCCCGAGGGGGAGATCGACCTCGATCTGAAGCTGCCCGGCCGGTACAACCTCCTCAACGCCCTGGCCGCCGGCGCGGTGGGCATCGGGCTGGGGATCGAACCGAAAATCATCGCCGCCGGCCTGGCGGCGGTCCGGGGCGTGCCCGGCCGGCTGGAACGGGTCACGGCGAGGGGCGGCGACGAGCCGGTGGTCCTGGTGGATTACGCCCACACCCCCGAGGCCCTGGCCAACGCCGTGGGCGAGGTCAAGGCCCTGACTCGAGGGCGGTTGTTCACCGTCTTCGGCTGCGGCGGCGATCGGGATCACGGCAAGCGGCCCCTGATGGGCGCCGCCGCCGGCCGCCTCAGCGACGCGGTAGTCCTGACCTCGGACAACCCGCGCACCGAAGACCCCCTCGATATCATCGCCATGGTCGAGCCCGGCCTGAGGGACTTGGGCCGGCGGCCGGTGGACCCCGGCGCGGCCCGGCAAACGGGCCTCAACGGGAACAGCTACGCCCGGGTCCCCGACCGGAGCGAGGCCATCGGCCTGGCCGTGGACCTGGCCGGGCCCGGCGACGTGGTCCTCATCGCCGGCAAGGGCCACGAGGACTACCAGATCGTCGGGCGCACCAAGCACCGCTTCGACGACCGGGAAGTGGCCCGGGCGGCCCTGGCCCGAAGGAGCGACCGATGATCCTGGCCGGGCTGAGCATCGACCGGATCGCCGCGGCCGTGGGCGGCCGAGTGGTCGTTCCCGGCCGGCGCCTGACTTTCAGTGGCGTGTCCACCGACTCGCGGACCGTCGCCCCCGGCGAGCTGTTCGTGGCCCTCGTCGGCCCGAGGTTCGACGGCCACGACTTCATCGCCCCGGCCCTGACCGCCGGGGCGGCCGGGGCCATCGTCCAGGCCGGCCGGGTGACCCGGGGCGACTGGCCGGCCCTGGTCTGCCGGATCGAGGTGACCGACACCCTGAGGGCCCTCGGGGAGTTGGCCCGCCGGGTGCGCCAGGACTTCACCGGGCCGCTGGCCGCCGTCACCGGCAGCAACGGCAAGACCACCACCAAGGAGATGCTGGCCGCGATCCTGGCCCGCAGGCAGCAGGTGCTCAAGACGGAAGGGAACCTGAACAACCTGATCGGACTGCCGCTGACCCTGCTCCGGCTGGCGGCGGATCATTCGGCGGCGGTGGTCGAGATGGGCATGGACCGCCCCGGCGAGATCGCCCGGCTGACCGAGATCGCGGCGCCGACGTTGGGGCTGGTCACCAACATCGGTCCGGCCCATCTGGCCGGCCTGGGCGGCGTCGAGGCGGTGGCCGAGGCCAAGGGCGAGCTGTTCGAGGGCCTGAGTCCCATCGCCACGGCCCTGATCAACGCCGACGACCCCCGGGTGGTCGCCCAGGCCCGCCGATGCCGGTCGACGAAGGTCACTTTCGGCTTCGCGGCCCACGCCGACGTCCGCGCCGAGAACCCGACCTCGGGACCGGCCGGGTCGCGCTGCCGCCTGGTCACCGAGGCCGGCCATCAGGAGATCGCCCTGCCACTCATCGGCGGCCATAACCTGATGAACGCCCTGGCCGCGGCCGCGGCGGCCCTGACCCTGGGCCGTTCCCTGGAAGATGTCGCCGCCGCCCTGGCGACCTTCCAGCCCGTGGCCGGGCGGCAGAGCGTCCGCCGGCTGACCCGGGGCGTGACCCTCATCGACGACACCTACAACGCCAACCCGGCCTCCATGGCCGCGGCCCTCAGGACCCTGTCCGAGGTCAGGGGCGACGGACGGGGGCTGTGCGCCCTGGGCGACATGCTGGACCTGGGCGACGCGGCCCTCGAGGCCCATCGCCGCGTCGGCCGGATGATCGGGGCCCTGGACCTGGGCCCGGTCTTTCTCCTGGGCGGGTGGGCCGAAGAGGTGGCCGCCGGCGCCCGGGAATCGGGGCTAAGCCGAAACGGAGTCAACATCCTGGCCGATCACGATCAACTGGCCGACCGCCTCAAACGCGAGTTGGCGCCCGGTGACACGGTGCTGGTCAAGGGCTCCCGGGCCACGGCCATGGACCGGGTCGTGGCCGCCATCGTCGGGGACGACTAACGAGATGCTCTACCACCTGCTCTACGGCCTGGCCGACTGGATCACCCCCCTGCGGGTCTTCCGGTTCATCACCATGCGGACCATCCTGGCCGTGCTGACGGCGATGCTCATCGCCTTCTTGCTCGGGCCGTGGTTCATCCGCAAGATGCAACAGCTGCAGATCGGCCAGTACATCCAGGAGGACGGCCCGGCCTCGCACCGAAACAAGGCCGGCACCCCGACCATGGGCGGCGTGCTGATCCTGGTGGCCGTGAGTGTCGCTTGTCTGTTGTGGGGCGATCTGACCAACGCCTTTTTATGGCTGGTCCTGCTGACCACGCTGTTGTTCGGGGCCATCGGCCTGGCGGACGACTGGCGCAAGGTGGTCATGAAGCGCAACCTGGGGCTGACGGTCAAACAGAAGATCGCCGCCCAGATCGTCATCGCCGGGGCCATGGGCGCCTTTCTGGTCTGGTTGTCCGGCCTGGCGCCGGGGGCGTCGGCCGACTTCTGGGACGTGGTCCTGGGGCGGGCCACGGTGTTCCAGTCGCCCTACTACAACACCCAGCTCTACGTTCCCTTCTTCAAGCTGGTCCGCCCGGAACTGGGCTGGTTCTACGTCCCGTTCGTGATCCTGGTCGTGGCCGGCACCTCCAACGCGGTCAACCTGACCGACGGTCTGGACGGCCTGGCCATCGGGCCGGTCATCATCGCCGCCGGGACGTACATGATCTTCGCCTACCTGACCGGGAACGCCAAGGCGGCCGGGTATCTCCAGATCGCATACATGCCCGCCACCGGCGAGGTCACGGTCTTCTGTGGCGCCCTGGTCGGGGCGGGCATCGGGTTCCTATGGTTCAACTCCCACCCGGCCCAGGTGTTCATGGGCGATACGGGCTCGTTGGCTCTGGGGGCGGCCCTGGGCGCGGTGGCCGTGGTCACCAAGCACGAAATATTGCTGGTCCTGGTCGGGGGGCTGTTCGTCATCGAGGCCCTGTCGGTCATCTTCCAGGTGGGCTACTTCAAGGCCACCAACGGCAAACGCATCTTCCTGATGGCGCCGTTGCACCATCACTTCGAGCACAAGGGCTGGGCCGAATCCAAGGTCACGGTCCGGTTCTGGATCATCGCCGTGGTGCTGTCGCTGTTGGCCCTGTCGACCCTGAAGCTGAGGTAGCGGTGGAGCTGCGAGGCAAAAAAGCGCTCGTCGTCGGCCTGGGAATCTCGGGCCGGGCCGCGGTGCGCTTTCTGGCCGCCCGGGGGGCCGAGGTTTGGGCCACGGACCGGGCCGAGGCGTCGGCCCTGTCGCCCGAACCGGCCGACCTGACATCGCTGATCACCCGTCTGACCCTGGGCGGGCACCGGGACGAGGATTTCGTCCAGGCCGACCTGATCGTGGTCAGTCCCGGCGTGCCGCTGGACATCGAGCCCCTGGGCCGGGCCCGGGCGGCGGAGGTGGCCGTCATCGGCGAGCTGGGACTGGCGGCGGGATTTGTCGAGGCGCCGCTGGTGGCCGTGACCGGCACCAACGGCAAGACCACGGTGGTCCAGATCATCGGTTCGATGTTTCGGGCCGCCGGACGGGAGACGTTCGTCGGCGGCAACATCGGGGCGCCGCTGATCGGGCTGGTGGCCGAGGAGAAAGAGGTGGACGTGGCCGTGTGCGAGGTCTCGAGCTTTCAGATCGACACCGCGCCCGACCTTCACCCCCGAGTGGGGGTGTTGACCAACATCACGCCCGACCACCTGGACCGCTACCCCGACTTCGCCGCCTACGTCGCCTCCAAGCTGAACCTGTTCGCCCGCCAGGGACCCGGCGATGGGGCCGTGCTCAACGCCGGCGACGCCCAGACCATCAAAGGCCTTGCCCGGATCGGGGCCGAGAAGTGGTATTTCGGCCCCCGGCAAGCCGGCGGACGGGGCGTCTTTGACGACGGGCGGGACCTGGTCGTCTACCAGGCCGACCGCCGGGTCGAGCGGTTTTCACTCGGCCGCTGGAGTCCGCCCGGGACCCACAACCGGGAGAACCTGATGGCCGCCGTGCTGGCGGTTCGGGCCCTAGACGTCGAGGCGTCGGCCATTCAGCGGGTCATCGACACCTTCGCCCTCGAGGCCCACCGCCTCGAGACGGTGGGCGTCAAGGACGGCGTGACGTACGTCAACGACTCCAAGGCGACCAACGTCGACGCCGTCCGGCGGGCTCTCGAGAGTTTTTCGTCCCCCATCGTGCTGCTCTTGGGAGGGCGGGATAAGGGGGGCGACTGGCCGACCCTGACCCGCGTTCTTCCCGGGCGCATCAGATCGCTGGTCCTCTTTGGCGAGGCCGGGGCCGACCTGGCCCGGGCGATGAACGGTTTTCCGCGGGCAAGGGCCGTTGATCTGGACGAGGCGGTTCGGACGGCCCGTCGACAAGCGCGGCCCGGCGACGTGGTGCTGCTCTCGCCCGGCTGCGCCAGTTTCGATCATTACCGGAGCTACGCCCACCGGGGCGAGCATTTCAAGAACCTGGTCGAGGAAATGGGATGAAGGCCGAGACGGGCAGAGCGGATTACGTCATCGCCGTGGCGGCCCTGGGCCTCCTGGGCTTCGGCGTGATCATGGTCTATTCGGCCAGCCACATCCTGGCCGCGGAGCGTTACGGCTCCGGGGCGCATTTCTTTACCCGCCAGGTGGGCTTCGCCCTGGCCGGCCTGACGGCGATGTTCGTCCTGAGCCGGATCGACTACCACCGCCTGGCCGCGCTGGGCCCGGTGATTTACGGCCTGGCCGTGGCCGGGCTGGT
>JAHJDS010000062.1 GCA_018812395.1 Pseudomonadota bacterium | reverse complement strand
GCGGACCGCCGCCCCCCGGGCGTCTGCGCGACCGTACCTGGCCGGAACCGGTCGTCCGCCGCCGTCAGGCCGGGGTGACCACTTGGCAGGTGAAGGCCAAGGCCAAGAAGGACGACAAGGCCAAGAAGGACGACAAGGCCAAGAAGGACCAGGCCGCCAAGAAAAAGGTCAAACGGGCCCCGGTGTTGTTCAAACCGCCCCCGCCCGGCCTCTCCGGGGCGGCGTTGTGGGGCCTCGAGCGTTCACCCCGTCGCGGCGTGGACCAACAGGTCTGGGATTTCGTCAGGGCCCGGGCGGCCGAGGATCTGGTCGGCGGCGAGCTGGCCGTTTACCTGGACTATTTGGGACGACAGCGCTACGCCCCGGCCGTGGGACTGTTGTTCGACCTGGCCCGCCATCCCGGCGCGGCCCCGGCCACGCGATCGGCCGCCATCCGGGCCCTGGGACGGATCGGCGGAGCGGCGGCCGAGAAACACCTGGGCCGACTGGCCACCCAACTGGACGGACCGTTGGCCGGCCAAGCCCGCTTGGCCCTGAGACTAATCGCCTGGCGAAGGGCGAGGGCCCGGTGAAGCTGCACTTTGTCAAGGCCCGCGATCTGCCGGACGCCTGGTTTCAGTGCGTCTACGACATCATCGATTGCGGGCGGGAGTACGTCATCGACCGGGGCAGTTACGAGGGCCAACGGCGACTCGAGTTCGACTACCTCACCGTCCACGTCACCCATCCCGGCGCCCGGCCCCTTTTGCCGGACATCCCGGCCCACATCGGCCTGCCCAACCCGGTGGCCGAGGGTTTTTTAGAGCAGTACCTGCCCAAGTTGATGACCGCCGCCGCCAAGGAGCCCAACGAGGACTACACCTACGGCGAGTTCCTCGAACCCCAGATCGAGGCCGTGATCAGGATGTACCGGCAAAGCGGCTTCGGCACCAACCAGGCCTATATGACCGTCGGCGAGCCCGCCAGCATCGACCTGGCCGACCCGCCCTGCCTGAGGGGCGTCGACACCCGGATCCAGGACGATCGGCTGCACTTCATCGTCTACTTCCGGTCCTGGGATCTGTGGAACGGCTTCCCGGCCAATTTGGGCGGCCTGCAACTCCTGAAGGAGTACATGGCCGGCGAGATCGGGGTCGAGGACGGCGAGATCATCGCCGCCTCCAAGGGCCTGCACCTCTACGACTACGCCTGGGACCTGGCCAAGCTGCGCACCATGCGAGGCGTCTGACCAAACTCCGAGTATTTTGTTGAGGGTGGCGCGGCGCCTGTCTCGTTTGGAAGTCCCCGGTTGGTCAACGGCCCCGATCCGGGCGGCCGGGGCCCGGTCAAGACCGCCGACCAATTTCCTTTCCGTGGAATCGAGATGGACGTAATAGAGACCCCCGACCATGCCTTGATCGTCGTCGAGAGCCAGGGCCACGGCCGGCCGCTGGTCCTGGTCCACGGCTGGACCATGTCCTCGGCCTGGTGGCGCCGCCAGGTCGAGGGGCTGAGCGATTGGTTCCAGGTGGTGACCCCGGACCTGCGGGCCCATGGCCGATCGAGCAAGGTCCTCCACAATCACACCGTGCCCCAATACGCCCGCGACGTGCGGGCCGTGATCGAGTCGATGGACCTGCGCGAGGTGGTCCTGGCCGGCTGGTCCCTGGCCGGGCCGGTGGTCCTGGACTACTGGCGGCAATACGGCGCCGACCGCATCCATGCCCTGGCCCTGGTCGAGATGACGCCGTGGCCCATGTCGCCCGGCGAGTGGAACACCCACGCCCTCAAGGGCCGCGACTTCGACGGCCTCAACCGGACCGTCCAGGGCCTGAGCCGGGACCGTCAAGGCTTTGGCGAACAGTTTGTCCACCGCATGTTCGCCGCCGGCCAGGCCCCCCAGAAGGAACTCGAGTGGATGTCGGCCGAGCACCTCAAAACTCCGACCCCGGCCGCCGCGGCGGTCTACACCGACTACGTCATGCGCGATTGCCGCTCGGTCCTGGGCACGATCACGGTGCCGACCCTGGTCGCCAACGGCGACTCGCCCCACATGTGCTTCGGCCCCCGGACGGGCCGCTTCGTGGCCGAGAGCATCCCCGGGGCGCGCCTGGAGATCTTCGACCAGAGCGGGCACATGCCCTTTTACGAGGAGCCCGAGAGGTTCAACCGCGTCCTGGCCGAACTGGCGGCCTGACCAGGCCGTCATCCGGTTCCGCCGGGACCGCCCCGCGACCGCCCCGGCGAAAAATGCGCGCCGCGTGGTTGTCAGATCGTCCGGGAAGCTCTATCATTCCCTATGGACCGACGGGATTTGCGAGACTTGGGGCCGGCCGAGTTGGCGGCCCTGATGCACGACTGGCGCGAAAAGCCGTTCCGGGTCAAACAACTCCAGCGCTGGCTGTGGCGGGAGCCGGCCGGGGATTTCGACCGCCTGACCGATCTGCCCCAGGCCTTACGCCGGAAACTGGCCGAGCATTTTCATCTCAAATGCTGGATGCCCGTCAAGGAACAGACCTCGTCCGACGGGACCCGCAAATTTCTGTTTCAGCTCGACGACGGCAACGCCATCGAGACGGTCCTCATCCCCGAGCGGGATCACTCGACCTTGTGCCTCTCGACCCAGGTCGGCTGCCGGATGGGCTGCGCCTTTTGCCGCACCGCCCGGATCGGATTCAAGCGAAACCTGACCGCCGGCGAGATGCTCCATCAGATTCTGCATGCCCGCCGGGTCTCCCCGGCGGAGTTGCCCCTGACCAACCTGGTGTTCATGGGCATGGGCGAGCCGCTGGACAACTACGACCATTTGAGGGCCGCCCTGGGCGTCATCTTCGACACCGCGGCCTTCGGCTTCGGCCACCGCCGGGTGACCGTCTCGACCGTCGGTCCGCCGGACATGATCCGGCGTCTGGGCCAAGACACCAAGGCCGCCCTGGCCGTGTCGATGACTGCGGCCGAGGACGAACTCCGCTCGAGGCTGATGCCCGTCAACCGCCGCCATCCCCTGGCCGATCTCAAGGCGGCGCTTCAGGACTACCCCCTGGTCCGCGGCCGGCGGATCACCATCGAGTACGTCCTCCTGGCCGGGGTCAACGACTCACCGGCCCACGTCAAGGCCCTGATCAAATTCCTGCACGGCCTCAAGGTCAAGATCAACCTGATTCCGTTCAATCCGGCGCCGGACGTGCCGTTCCACCGGCCCGAGCCGGCCGTGGTCGAGCTGTTTCAGGAAAAACTCCACGCCGCCCGGTTCACGGTCATGATCCGGCGGTCCATGGGCGCCGACGTCTCGGCCGCCTGCGGTCAGTTGGCCGCCGACCGGCTCGAACCTTGACAAGGGCGTCCCCCGGCAGTTAATTTTGATGTTCGAATAAAGTCAGGAAGCAAGTCATGATCGAACTGGATTTCGCCAAACAGGGCGGCCTGGTGCCGGCCATCGTCCAGGACGCCGTTGACAAGACGGTGCTGATGATGGCCTACCTGAGCCCCGAGTCCTGGCAGAAGACCTTGGCCACGGGCGAGGCCCACTACTGGTCCCGCACCCGCCAAGAGATCTGGCACAAGGGAGGCACCTCGGGCCACGTTCAGAAGGTCAAGGCCGTGTACGTGGACTGCGACCACGACACGGTGCTCCTCGAGGTCGAGCAGGTCGGCGCGGCCGCCTGTCACACCGGACACCGGTCGTGCTTTCATCATCGGGTCGAAGGGGATTCCCTGGTGACCGATGGCGAACCGGTGTTTGACCCCAAGAAGGTCTACGGCAAATGAGCAAGTTATTGAAACTGGGCGTCCCCAAGGGGAGCCTCCAGGACGCGACCATCAGGCTGTTGGCCAAGAGCGGCTGGAAGATAGACGTCAACGGCCGATCCTACTTCCCGGAGATCGACGACGACCAGATCGAGTGCTCGATCTGCCGGGCCCAGGAGATGAGCCGCTACGTCGAGAGCGGCACCCTGGACTGCGGCCTGACCGGCCTGGACTGGACCCTCGAGAACGAGTCCGAGGTCCGGGTCGTCTGCGACCTGGTCTACTCCAAGGTGAGCAGTCGCAAGGCCCGGTGGGTCCTGGCCGTGCGCCAGGATTCGGACATCAACACCCTCGAGGACCTGGCCGGCAAGAAGATCGCCACCGAACTGGTCAATTTCACGCGAGGCTTTTTCGCCGCCCGGGAGATCCCGGTCCAGGTCGATTTCTCGTGGGGGGCGACCGAGGCCAAGGTCGCCTCGGGCCTGGCCGACGCCATCGTCGAGGTCACCGAGACCGGCTCGACCATCCGGGCCCACGGCCTAAAAATTATCCACGAGCTGATGGAGTCCAACACCCAACTCATCGTCAATCACGACGCCTGGGCGGACGACTGGAAACGGACCAAGATCGAACAGATCGCGCTGCTGCTCAAGGGGGCCCTCGAGGCCGAGAAGCTGGTCGGTCTCAAGATGAACGTCCCCGAGGACAAAATCGACGACGTCGTCGACCTGTTGCCCTCCCTGACCGCACCGACGGTGGCCCATCTCTACAAGAGTCCCTGGTTCTCGGTCGAGAGCGTGGTCGCCGAAGACGTGGTCCGGGACCTCATCCCCCGGCTCCTGGCCGCCGGGGCGGAAGGGATCATCGAGTATCCGCTGAACAAGGTGGTCTGATGGTCGAGTGCTGCCGCCGGGCCAAGGACATCCCGCCGTTCATCGTCATGGACGTCCTGGAGCGGGCCCAGGAACTGGAGCGCCAGGGGGTGGACGTCATTCACCTCGAGGTCGGCGAGCCCGACTTCGACACGCCGGAGTGCGTCCTCGAGGCGGCCAAAAAGGCCGTGGCCGACAACCGGACCCACTACACCCACAGCCAGGGGCTGCTGCCCCTGCGCGAGGCCATCGCCGACTACCACCTTCGGACATACGGCACCACCTTCTCGCCCGAACAGGTGGTGGTCACCGCCGGGACCTCGCCCGGGCTGTTGATCCTGTTCGCCGCCCTGATCGAGGCGGGCGACGAGGTGATCATGTCCAACCCCGGGTACGCCTGCTACCCCAACGTGGTCCGGTTCGTGGGCGGGACGCCGGTCCTGGTGGACGTCTTCGAGGAGGACGGGTGGCAGCTCCGGCCCGAGGACATCGCGGGGTGCATCACCGATCGGACCAGGGCCATTCTCATCAACTCGCCGGCCAACCCGACCGGGCACCTGCTGTCAGCCGAGCGCATGGCCAAGGTCGCCGGGCTGGGGCCGATGGTCGTCTCCGACGAGATCTACCACGGCCTGGTTTATGAGGGCCGGGAGAACTCGATCTTCGAGTTCTTTGAAGGGCCCACGGACAGGGCGGCGGTCCTGGGCGGGTTTTCAAAGCTGTACGCCATGACCGGCTGGCGGCTGGGCTATCTGGTCGTGCCCCCCGGGCTGGTCCGGGCGTTGCAGAAGATGAGCCAGAACTTCTTCATCTGCGCCCCGTCCATCAGCCAGTGGGCCGGCCTGGCCGCCCTGACCTGCGCCGACGAGGACGTGGCCCGGATGCGCTCGATCTACGACGAGCGGCGGCGGTTCATGGTCCAGAGGCTTCGGGACCTGGGCTTCGGCCTTATGAGTCCGCCCACCGGGGCCTTTTACGTGCTGGCGGGCGCCAGGCACCTGGCCGAAAGCTCCTTTGATCTGGCCTTTGACATCCTGGAGCGGGCCCACGTCGGCGTCAGTCCGGGCATCGACTTCGGCCCCGGGGCCGAAGGTTATCTCCGGTTCACCTACGCCAACTCGATCGAAAACATCGCCCGGGCCATGGACCGCCTCGAGGAATATCTGGCCCAAAACTTTCCGGGTCAAAGGGCCACGGGGTAGGCCGTCATGGAGGCCCGCTTCCTAACCGCGGCCGGCCGGCCGGACCAGTTCCCGGACCACGACCGGATCGAGATCGCCTTTGCCGGGCGGTCCAACGTGGGCAAGTCCTCCCTGATCAACCGCCTCCTCAATCGCCGGAAACTGGTCCGCACCTCGTCCACCCCGGGCCGCACCCGGGAGATCAATTACTTCATTGTGGGCGACGATCTCTGCTTCGTCGATCTGCCGGGATACGGCTACGCCAAGGTGCCGAAAAAAATGCAGGCCGCCTGGCGGCCCCTGGTCGAGGCCTATCTGACCCGCTCCAAAAACCTGGCCCTGGTGATCCTGCTCATGGACCCGAGGCGGGAGCCGGGCCAGGGGGAGCGCGATCTTTTATCCTGGCTCACTTCGGCCGGCCGGCCCTGTCAGGTGGTCTTCACCAAGGTGGACAAGCTCAAGAAGAGCCAGGTCAAGTCCCGGCTGGACAAGCTGAGCGCCGACTTGGGCGGGCCGGACTTGCCGCCTTTGCCGTTTTCGACGCTGAGTGGGCTGGGCAAGGACCGGCTGTGGGAGCGGATCCGGGCCGCGACCAGGACGGGCGGCTGAAACCCGAGAGGACTTGGCCCTAATACTGAGGGACGCCGAAACCACCCGCCCTACCCCTGTGAATTTCAATCACCGTGTCTTATTGGCCATCGGCCTCCGCCCAGGGCATGGCCTCGCTTCATCCCTGAAGCCTCTAAGGCCAAGCCCAGTTTTTCAAAAAATCACGAAAAACTTGACTTCCCGGAAGTGATGTCATCATCTTGAACCCAGGAGGATCGCTGCATTGCCGGACGGGCCCGCCACCTTCACCATCCCCGGCCGGTGGGGCGACATCATCTACGCCCTGACCGTGATCAGGGCCTATGCCGCCCAGACCAAACAACTCCAACACCTGGTCATCTCGCCCCAGGCCAAGGTCCTTAGGCCCCTGCTCCGCATCCAACCCTACCTCGCCTCGGTGACCGTCGCCCAGAAATACGCCCCCCAGACCGGCGACCTCGGCCTCCAGCCATACCAGGTCCCGGTCCCGGACGAGCACCCCAGACCCGTATACCACCTCGGCCTTCGGCCCGAACTCAACGCCGACACCGTGTTCAAACAACCCCTGCCCCAGACCTTTGGCCAGAACCTGGTGGCCGAGGGCGGACCCCACCTGGACCCGGACCTGACCCGGCCCTGGCTGTTCCTGGATCACCCACTGGCCCAGGTCGTCGGGCCGGTCATCGCCCACCACGGCCGCGGGCAGCGCCCGGTGGACCTGCCCGATAAGTACGTCGTTTGCCAGCCCTGGGGGACCTCGACCCACCAGTTCTACCTGGCCCCGGCCGACGCCCAGGGCCAACCGGACACCGGCCTCCTGTTCGACCACTTGTTGGGCGGCGACTATGACGCCCTCCGGAGGACGTTCACCCGAAAGGACATCTGGACCAAAATCTTGACCGGCCTCAAATGCCCCCTGATCGTCGTCGGCTCCCGCGACGACCTGGACACGGTCCGCAGACTGATCCCTCTGGACCCCAAACCCCAATTCCTCGAACCGGTCAGCGGCCTGGAACTGGCCAAGCTCATCTATCGCGCCCAGGCCTTCATCGGCGCCGAGAGCGTCGGCGCGGCCCTGGCCGCCGGCCTCAAGAAGCCGGGGATCCTCGACACCGTGTTCAACAACACCGTGCCCGTGGACCAGAACAGCCTGACCGTCCTCCACCTGTCCGTGGCCCGGCCGCCGCGAACCACCCGGGGGCCCCAGGACGTCTACGACGCCGCGCTGGACTACGCCCTGATGATGCTCCAACGGCTTGGTATTAGGTAGATTTCCTACAAGGGGACGCCTAGGGGACGCGCTGGCCGTGCTTTTTTTAGTTGACAAACGTGGGTTTTGACCCCATTCTGACTGAGCGCTCAGTCAGAATGGGAGGTCTCCATGGAATTGCCCCGATTCGAACACCACACCCGGCCATACCTCGGCCAATACGAACTCCTCCCGCCACCAGAAATCCGGACCCGACTGGCCAAGTTGCAGACCGAACTGCGGCGCGCCGATCTGGACGGGGCCCTGATCACCGAGCGGATCGATCTCTTCTACTTCTCCGGCACGGCCCAGGACGGCTGGCTGTGGGTCCCGGCCGAGGGCGAGCCGCGCCTCAGGATTCGCCGCGACCTGGAGCGGGCCCGGGCCGAATCACCGCTGGGCGACGTGTCCGGCCTGAACGGTTTCAAGGACCTACCGGGCATCATGCCCCCGGGCGTTCGCCGGGTCGGTCTCGAACTGGACGTCCTGCCGGCCAATCTGTACCTCACCCTGGCCGAACTCCTGGCCGGCTTGGAACTGAGCGACGTTTCCTTGCCGATCAAGACGATTCGGATGATCAAGTCCGATTACGAGCTGACCTGGATGAGGCGGGCCGCGGCCCTGAACGACGCCATGTTCGGCTGGATGGGCGATCAGCTCCGGGGGGGTATGCGCGAGATCGAGATCGAGGCCGCGGCGGCCTATTTCCTGCGCAGCCAGGGCCACCTGGGGGTGGTGGCGGTCCGGGGATTCAATGCGGAGTGTTTCTGGGGCCACGTCATGAGCGGCCCGGCCCTGGCCGTCGGCGGTAACGCGCCGGGACCGACCACCGGCCAGGGGCTGTGGCCGGTCCGCCCCCAGGGGGCCGGCTGGCGGCGGATCGGCCGCCACGAGCCGATCTGCGTGGACATCGTCTCGATTCTGGGCGGGTACCAGGTCGATCAGGCCCGGATTTACTCCCTGGGCCGGCCGCCGGACGAGGTTTATCGGGCCCAGGAGGCGGTCCTGGCGGTGCAGGACTTGATCGTCGACCGGGCCCGGCCGGGGGTCGTGGCCGGTGATCTATTCGACGCGGCCGTGGATCTGGTCAGGGCGGCCGGGTTTGAACGGAGCTTCATGGGCCTTGGCAACGGGGTGCCCTTTGTGGCCCACGGCGTTGGTCTGGAACTGGACGAGTGGCCGGTGATCGGCCGCGGCTCGAACCACGTCCTGCAGGCCGGGATGACCTTCGCCCTGGAGCCCAAGATCGCCCTGCCCGGGGTGGGGATGGGCGGCGTCGAGAACACCTTCGCGGTCACGGAAGACGGCCTGGAGCGGCTGACGAACTACCCGGACCGGATCGAGGTGCGTGAACCCTGACCCGGGCGAGGCGGCCGGGCTTGGGTTCAATAAATAAAGATCCTACAAGCCGGGAATGATACAGGCCAGGACCAGCAGGGCCAGGGCGCCGGCCACGATCCAGAACGAGAAGCCGATCAGGGCCGCAAAGGGAATGATGGACAATTTGACCAGGACGCCGAACGCGCCGCCGGCCACGCAAAGGAGCCAGATGGGAAAACTGGGTTTACCAAGCATGTTGTCCTCCGTGTTGGGATCAGGGGCGTCTGGCGACGCCCCCCACCAGCCCGGTTTTCAAGCGGCTACTGTACGACCTGCCAGCCCTTGACCAGCTTGCAGCGGATGTTCTTGATGCTGGCCGTGTCCACCAGGACCTGGACCTTGGCGTTGAGCTTGCCGCCGATCTTGGTGGTCATGATCACCATTTCCATGCTGTGTTTCTTGATCCAGCCCTTGTAGTAGATCTTGATTGTGGCCGACTCGACGTCCTTGTCCAGCTTGGGCGGCTTCAGGACCTCGACCTTGATCACCTTGGACTTGGGGTGGATGCACTTGAAGGCCTTGTCCTTGGCGAACTTGGCGTACCAGTCACCGGTCAGGGCCAGGGCGCCGGCCGCCGTGGCCAGGCTGAAGACCAGGGCCAGGGCCAGAATCAATCCTTTTTTATGGCGACGCATTTCCTTCCTCCCTCCTTGAGTGGGTGATATTCGACTGATTTGCACCCTTTCATTTATAAGGCACCACGCTTTTCAAGGCAAGTGTTTCCGGAGGGGCGACGGTGATGACCAATCGGCCCGGCGCGGCATTGACATCAGCCGGCCCATGGCCGACACTGGACGCCACGGAGCAGCCTGGGAGGGATTGATGCTGGCCATGATGCTCGAGGCGCCGCACCCGGTGGACGAAAATCCGCTGGCCCCCACCCAAGTGCCCATCCCCGAGCCGGGACCGGGCCAGATCCGGGTCAAGGTGGGCGCTTGCGGGGTCTGCCACACCGACCTGCACACCGTCGAGGGCGAGCTGGACCTGCCGCTCCTGCCGATCACGCCCGGGCACCAGGTGGTCGGCCGGGTGGACGAACTGGGGGCCGGCTGCCGGCGCTTTCGGACGGGCGACCGGGTGGGCCTGGCCTGGCTGTATCGGACCTGCGGCCAGTGCGAATTCTGCCGCCGCGGCGACGAGAACCTGTGTGAACGGGCCGAATTCACCGGCCTGCACGCCCACGGCGGGTACGCCCCCTACACCATCGTGGACGAGGATTTCGCCTACCGCCTCCCCGAGGGGTTCGGCGACCTCGAGGCCGCGCCGCTGCTTTGCGCCGGGATCATCGGCTATCGGTCGTACCGGCTGAGCAACGTCCGGCCCGGCCGGCGCCTGGGGCTGTACGGTTTCGGGGCCGCGGCCCACATTTTGATCCAGATCGCCGTCCATCAGGGGGTGGAGGTCTACGTGTTCACCCGGGGCCCGGGCCACCAGGACCTGGCCCGGGACCTGGGGGCGGCCTGGGTCGGCCGGGCCGAGGACGACCCGCCCCAAAAACTCGACAGCGCCATCATCTTCGCCCCGGCCGGGGCCATGGTGCCCGAGGCCTTGCGGGTGCTCAAGCCGGGCGGCACCCTGGCCCTGGGCGGAATCTACATGAGCCCCACGCCGCCGCTGGACTACCAAAAGCACCTGTGGCACGAGCGGGTGATCCGGTCGGTGGCCAACCTGACCCGGGCCGACGGCCGGGGTTTGTTGGATTTGGCCGCCCGGATCCCGGTCCGGACCGAGGTCCAGACGTACCCGTACTTGGAGGCCAACCGGGCCTTGCAGGACCTCAAGCACGGCCGGGTCAACGGCGCGGCGGTGTTGGTCTTCGATTAGCTGTCGCGGCCAAATAGAACCGTCCCGGGATTTTTTCGATCATTGACTCGAATAATCAGGGAACCGAGATGATTGGCCGATAACGTCAGCCCGGCCCATCAGTCGGGCCTTGATAAATGGTAAGTGAAATCGATCTGTGCTGGCGCCTCTCTAATTTTTAATCACTATCGTATCCCCCCGGTTCTGTGATAGGTTATATAAAAAATGGCCGCTAGGTGAACGGCTGAACGCCGGCCCGGCCGCGTCTCGATCCCTAAGAGGCGTCCCTGGCGGATGAGGGTCGAGCCGGTCACCATCGCCGACGAGAGGTGGATCATTATCATGTCCCAAGAGGTCACCGAGCATCAGCGGGCCGATGAGGCGCGGGAAAAAAGTGAGGCGATGTACCGCCATATCATCGAGAATGCCGGTGACGCCGTTGTCATCGCCCAAGAGGGGCGGATTGTCTTTTTCAATTCAAGGTTGTCTGAAGTGTCCGGATACGCGCGTCAGGAATTACTTTCCAGACCTTTCACCGAATTCATAGACCCTGAAGACAGAGGTAGAGTTCTCGACCGATACCGGCGGCGATTGGCCGGCGAGACGGTGGACCCGAAGATGGAGTGCCGCCTCATTGATAAAGATGGCCAGGTGCGTTGGACCGAGTTCAACACGAACCTGATCGAGTGGGAAGGTCGACCGGCCACCTTGACCACGATCCGCGATATCACCGACCACAAGCGGGCCGAGGAGGCGCTGCAGGAGGCTCAAAAACTGCTGGCAACGCGGGTCACACAACGGACGGCCGAGTTGGAGGCGGCCAACGCCCGACTCCAACAGGAGGTCGAGGACCGCCGGCAGGCCGAGGAGAAACTGCGGGAGAGTGAGGAAAGATACCGGTTCCTGGCCGAGAATATGGCCGATATCGTCTGGACCCTGGATCTGAATTTACAGACCACCTACGTCAGCCCCTCGGTCGAGAAGGTGCTCGGGTTCACGCCCGAAGAACGAAAACGGCAAACACTGGAAGAGGTCATCACGCCGGAATCCCTTCAGATCGTCCTGGCGACGTTTCGGGAAGAGCTTCAGCGCGGGGGGGGGCCGGGAGAAGATCCGGAAAGATCAATAAACATTGAGGTGGAATTCTACCACCGTGACGGTTCCACGGTTTGGTTGGAAAACAATGTCAAATGGTTAAGGGACCAAGCCGGTGCCATGGTGGGAATATACGGCTCCTCACGCGATATCACCGAACGCAAGCGGGCCGAGGAAGAACGGGAGCGCCTGATCGGTGAACTCCAGGACGCCCTGGTCAAGGTCAAGACGCTCCGGGGTTTGATTCCCATCTGCTCCAACTGCAAGAAGATCCGAGACGATAAAGGATTCTGGCAACAGGTGGAGGTCTACGTCCGAGAGCACTCCGAGGCGGAGTTCTCCCACGGCATCTGTCCGGAGTGCATGAAAAAACTCTATCCATCTCACAAAAAGGACAATAAAGATTAGATGATCTAGTTAAGATTTGATCTGACCGTGAGCCATGCCAAGCGGGCTGTCATGGCGTATTCTCCTGAAGCTTAGGCCATGGCGACGGCGACAAGCTCCTTGAATCCTCGAGGGCTGCTGGTCAGCCACGGAATATGGCTGTTCTACGGACTTTCATTGAGGCAAGAATTTGGAATATTAATACATGATATCTATATGATGGACCATGACTTATACCATAACATATGGAATAGATGGATCGGCTCTCTTGCCGGCCCGGGATCGCGTTGGCGGCGGCCCGAATCCGGGTCGAGCATGACGCTTCCGTAGACGGACGCCCAGAATGGCAGGAAAAACGATCCCCAAAATAGGCAAATCATAGCATATAGAAATTACTTGCTTTTTGGCCGCCAGAGAGGTATACGGGTACTTCCTCTGGGACGAACACGATCCCGCCCCCAGAAAGCTTGTGTCGCCGAGCCGGCCGCAAGCCGGCCTCTCTATATAGCTGGCCAGACATTTTGCCACGATTGCCGAGCCGGAACGTGGTTTCGGGGGGAGCCTCTTGTCGGGACTGCTCCGGGGCGGGCTGATCACCCGTTGGTCGCATTGCTTGCCCGGCATGGTCCGTCGTCACCGGCCGGTCGGGGCCAAAAGCTGGTCCGCGGTCAGATCCTGGCGACCGGGCCGGTCCAGCCCGATTAAGGTCCTTATTATCCTGCCTCTGTTCCTCTTGTTTTTCGCCCCACCACTATCTGCCGCCACCTATACGATCACCGGTCCCGGCAACCAGACGGTGAACTTTACCTGCTCTGACTTGGATAACACGGTCAACGTCAGCGGCTTCAATGCCGGTGATGTATTGTCCGGCACCTGGACCGGTTCTTGGCACCCTATTGAGCAACAGGTGAATAGGATCAACCTCGACGGCGCCGTCGTACTGAGAGCAAACATCAGCGATTTCACGCACGTCAACAAGACAGGCGCCGGGACCGGGAGACTCGAAACCAGTATCTCCCTGCATTTTTTTTATGGGCAAGCCCGCGTCGAGGGCGGAACGCTGGAAGTAGGCGGAGGTTACACGCTGGACACCAATTCCATCTGGGTGGATACCGCCGGGGTACTGAAAACATATGGTCTGGTCTTTTCCTTTAATTTTTGGAATTACGGCCATGTATCGGTTTGTGCCGGCTCCCACGTTACTGCCGGTTATCTTTCTATTCAGCCCGGGGGCACGCTGGACCTGCAGACCGGCGGGGTGATGGTCATCACCGACCTGAACATGCCGCTCGGGGCCTGGACCCTGAACCTGCAGGGCGACATAACGATCAACGGCGGGGCGGGGACCATCACCGGCGACGGCGCGGTTCAGTCCTTGACCATCGGC
>JAHJDS010000061.1 GCA_018812395.1 Pseudomonadota bacterium | reverse complement strand
CCGCGGCCAGGGCCGCCTCCTCGGGCGTCAGCAGTCCGGGGTGGGCCAGGACGTCCGCCCCGGCCTCGATGGCCGCCCGGTTGGTGCCCGGGGCCACCGGCTCGACCAGGGTCTCGCCGTGAACCACCACCAACTCGGCGCCCAGGTCGCGGGCCCTCTGGGCCAGGGTCTGGATCAGCGGCGGCGGGACGTGGGTCAACTCGACGCCGGGCACCACCTTGACCGGCTGCACCCCGGCCAGGGACTCGGCCACCCGTCGTCCGGAGGCGATGACGCTCTCGAGGTTGCCCGCGTCCACGTGATCGGTCAGGGCCACGGCCTCGTAACCCAGCATTTCGAGACGGCGGACCAGTTCCGTGGGCAGGAGCGCCCCGTCGGAGAGAAGGGTGTGGACGTGCAGATCGATCATCTTCAGCCCCAAAAAAAAAGAAAACCGGTCGCCACCCGGTCGATTACGACTAACGGCCGGAAAGGCCCCGGCGCAGGCGGGTCACATCTTGTACTTGCCGAAGTCCTCCGGGGACAGGCTCTCGAGCACCTCGGCCCACTTCTTGCCCTCTTCAGTGCCCACCTGGGCCTCGCCCTCGGGCGGGGACAGTTGAGACATGTCCAGCACCTCGGGGGCCACGAAGATGGGCGCCTTGTGCCTGAGGGCCAGGGCGATGGCGTCCGAGGGCCGGGCGTCGATCTTCATCCGACGCTCGGCCACGCCCAGATGGATCAGGGCGTAATAGGTGTTGTCCTTAAGATCGATGACCTCGATACGCTCCAGCTTCGCCCCCAACTCCCCCAGAACGTTCCGGAACAGGTCATGGGTCATCGGTCGGCTGAACTCGACGTTCTCCAGTTCGCTGGCGATGGCCGTGGCCTCCAGCAGCCCGATCCAGATCGGCAGCGTCCGCTCCCCGGAGTCATCCTTGAGGATGATGATCGGCGAGTTGGTCAACGGGTCGATGGTCAGACCGGCGACGTTCATTCTGATCACGGTTTCGGTCCTCATGCGGGCCGCGATTTTTTTTGGCCCCACGGTTAGTTATATCAGGTCGCCGGGGCGCCGCGCAAGGAGTTGGCGTAGGCCTCTTCAATGCGCACTGTCGCCAGGCGCCCGATCCATTCGAGGTCGGCCTCGAAGTTGACCACCTTGTTGGTCGAGGTTCGTCCGGTCATTTCGGTCGGCTGTCGCTTGGACGGGCCTTCCACCAGGACTTCGACCGTCCGGCCCACCAGGGCCTGGTTGCGGTTCAAGGTGATCTGGCGCTGCCGGGCCTGGAGAATGGTCAGCCGCCGCCCCATGGTCTCCTCGGAGACCTTGTTGGCGAAACCGGCCGACCTGACCCCGGGCCGGTCGGAGTACTTGAAGGAATACAGCGAGTCGAACCGGACCCGCTCGATCAGGTCCAGGGTGTCGGCGAAGTCCTGTTCGGTCTCGCCGGGGAAGCCGACGATCGCGTCGGCGCTGAAGGCGATGTCCGGCCGGATGTGGCGCAGGCGCTCGATCACCGACAGGTATCCTTCCCGGGTGTAGCCCCGACCCATGGCCTCGAGCACCCGGGTCGAACCGGACTGGACGGGCAGGTGCAGGCTGGGGCACAGGTTGTCCAGGCGGCCGAAGCGGTCCATCAGCTCGGGGGACATGTCCTTGGGATGAGAGGTGACGAACCGCAGTCGCCACAGGCCCGGCACCCGGCCGGCCTTGGTCAGAAGATCGGCGAACTCGATTTCGCCCGCCCGGTCGCGGCCGTAGGTGTTGACGTTCTGCCCCAGCAGAATGATCTCCCGCGCCCCGGCGGCCACCCTGGCCTCGACCTCGCTCAAAACTTCGTCGGCCGGCCGGCTGACCTCGGGGCCGCGGACAAAAGGCACGACGCAGTAAGCGCAGAAGTTGGAGCAGCCCCGCATGACCGTGACCATGGCCCGCACCGGGGAGACCCCGTCCCGGGGACCCAAGGGCGGGGCCTCGTCACGTGGCGGCGGCTGGTCGAGATCGACCGAGACCACCGGCCGGCGGTGACGCATGACCTCCTCGACCAGATCGGGGACGCGATCCACCTGGGACGGGCCGAAGACCAGGTCCAGGTGGTCGGCCCGATCCAGCATGTCCTGGCCGCACTGCTGGGCCATGCACCCGCCCACGCCGATGACCAGTTCCGGCCGGGCGTGCTTGTAACGGGCCAGCCGGCCGAGCAGGGAAAAGACCTTCTGCTCGGGCTTGGCCCGGATGGTGCAAGTGTTGACCAGGATCAGGTCCGCCTCGGCCGGGTCACGGGACACACCCCAGCCCCGGGCCGCCAGGCGGGCCAGCATCCTCTCGGAATCGGCCTCGTTCATCTGGCAGCCAAAGGTATGGAT
>JAHJDS010000060.1 GCA_018812395.1 Pseudomonadota bacterium | reverse complement strand
TGGCCTCGCCGGTGGCGTTGAATATCCGGCGGTAGTTGCGTTCCGATTCCCGGAGGGCCCGCTCGGCCCGCCGTTGCTCGGTGATGTCGGTTCCGGCGCAGATGACGTAGCGGACCGAACCGTCGGACCGGCAAAGAGTGGTGGTGGTCCAGGCCACGATTCGTTTCCGGCGGTCCTTGGTCAGCAGGGGCCCGACGAGGCTGGTCGGTCCGTCGCCGCTTTTCATGCCCTCGAAGATATCTTGGGCCCCGAGCCGGCCCTCGGCCGGCACAAAGACCTCCCAGAAGGGCCTGTCCTTGACCTCCCCGAAGTCGAAGCCGCCCGCCTCCCGGCAGGCCCGGTTGAACATGACGATGCGCCCCTCGGCGTCCAGCACGGTGACCAGCGACCCGACCGTGTCCAGGACGGTGGCGCTGAAGTCCCGCTCCCGGCTCAGCAAGTCCTCGAACCGCTTTCGTTCGGTAACGTCCAGGGCGGTGAAGACGAGGCCCGCCTCCAGGTCGTCGGTCAACCGGGCCGAACTGAGCAGCAGGTCGAAGACCGTGCCGTCTTTTCTCCGCCACCGGGTCTCGACGCTGCCGACGCCGGTGGCCCTGACGTCGGCGTGTTTGACCCGGCCGACGCGTTCGTATTCCTCCCGGCTCTCGTACAACTCCCGGGCGGGCATGCCCCCCAGTTCCTCCCGGGTGTAGCCCGTCATTCGGGCCAGGCGCTCGTTGGCCCAGTCCAGCACCCGCTCGGCGCCGACCACCAGTCCGATGCCCACGGGCGCCGCCTGATGAATACTCCGCAAGGTGGCCTCGCTCTTGGTCAAGGCCTCCTCGGCCCGCTCCTGTTCGGCCACTCTGGCCCGCAGGGCTCTCAGTTCCTCGATCAGTTGGACCTTGGTCCGGCGATGGTCGGACACGGACCTCCTCCTCGACGACGGCGGCCCCCGGGGCGTGGGCCTGATCCGGGGTCTTGGGGCCGGGGGGGGCCTTTTGGCCCGCCCGACTGAAACTCTACCACGTCCGGCGGGTAATCGGCCAATCGGACCGAATCAGGTCATTTTCCGGCCGCGGCCCGCCAGGGCCCGTCGGGCTCGGCGTCCGATCTCAAACGGGTGGAACAGGCCCTGCAGAAGGCCAAGGACGACCTGAAACGCCGGGTCGCCGAGCGGACCGAAATGCTCGAGAAGGTCAACCAGGAGCGGGGCGGGCCATATTCTACGCCGCCGACCGGGTGGCCTTCGTCACCGCCCCACTGACCGGCGACGTCGTCGAGATGGCCGAGATCACAAACGTGTCCGTCAACTTCCGCCGGGGCAACATTCGGGCCAAGCCGGGGTTGACCGCGAAAAAGCGGAACCGGCGGTCCTATCGGTAGTGTCCGGCCCGAGCCCTGACCCCGGCTCCCGGAGTGAGGTTGGGCCGGGCCGGGACCTGTCGGGTCAAAGGTTCAGCTTGCGGGAGATGGCGTGCTCCAGGAACAGGTCCACCAGTTGGGGGTCGAACTGGGTGCCCTTGCCCAGGCAGAGTTCGTCCATGGCGGCGTCCACGGGCATGGCCGGCCGGTAGGGTCGTTGAGAGGTCATGGCGTCAAAGGCGTCGGGCACGGACAGAATCCGGGCCTCGAGGGGAATCCGGTCGCCGGTGAGGCCGTCGGGGTAACCCCGGCCGTCGAGCCGTTCGTGGTGGCCCCGAATGGCCGGGACGGCCGGTCGGAGCAAGGCCAACTCGCCCAGCATCTTGACCGCGGCCAGGGGGTGCTCCTTGATCAGCGCGAATTCCTCGACGGTCAGCGGTCCCTTCTTGTTGAGGATCTTCCCGGGCACGGCGATCTTGCCGATGTCGTGCAGTAGGGCGGCGTACTCGAGCATTTCCAGCGACTTTTCATCCATCCCCACCGCGGCGCCCAGGGCCTGGCTCATCACCCGCACCCGGTTGCAGTTGCCCCGGGTGTACCGGTCCTTGGCCTCGATGGCCTCGGACAGGGCCAGGATCAGGTCCAGGTTGGCCTGCTTGAGATCCTGGGTCCGCTTGGCCACGGTCCGCTCCAGGAACTCCTGATAGGCCTTGCGTTCCACGGCGAAGCGCCGCTTTTCCAGTCCCCGGGCGGCGCTGAAGGCCAGATTGTCCAGGTGGAAGGGCTTGGTCAGAAAGTCATAGGCCCCCTTCTTGAGGGCCTCGATGGCCGCGTCCATGTCGGCCATGCCGGTGATCAGAATGACCGGCAGGTCCGGGTCGAGCCGGCTGACCTTGGCCAGGAGATCGACCCCGGTCATGCCGGACATGTAGATGTCCGAGATGACCAGGGACACGTTACGGGTGGGCAGCATCTCGAGGGCCTGTTCGGCCGATTCGGCGGTGGCGCAGGTGTAGCCCTTGGCCGTCAGGACGTCGGCGATCAGTTCCCGGATGGACCCGTCGTCGTCGACGACGAGGATGACGTCCTCTTCGTCCAGCGGGGCAGGTTGTTCGGCGGAGACCACGCCGGGGGCTGACATGAAGGCCGCTCCAAATCAGGGTTTCAGCAGTCGCGACACTTACCCGATTGTAATCAATTCTACGTCAGCTTCGCCGGTCTGTCAAAAAAACGGGTTCCCCTAATCCCGATCCAGGTCGGCCGTGACCAGAAATATCCGCCGGCCGCCGCTCTTCAGGACGTGGCTTGCCGCCGAACCCAGGGCCAAGGCGCCGGCCAATTCCAGGGCCGGGACCAGCACCGCCGCCCGCCAGCCCGGGAAGCACCGCCGCAAATGCCGGCCCAAGAGGCCATAGAAACCGGCCGGACTCTTGGTCAGACGGAGGCGTTGGCCGTAGGGCGGGTTGACCACCACCAGACCGGGCGGCCCCCCAATCGGTTCGAGGTCGAAAAAGTCTCCCCGACCGACCCGCAGGTCCGCGGCGACCCCCGCCCGGCGGGCGTTGTCCTGGGTCGCCCGGACGGCCGCCGGATGACGATCGAGCCCGACGATCGGCGCCGGGCAGGCCGGCCTGACCCGGTCCCCGGCCCTCTTGATTAAGTGCCGCCAGGTGGCCTCCCGGAAATTGGCCCAGGTCTGGAAGGCGAAGGCCCGTCCCCTCCCCGGGGCCATGTCCCGGGCGACCTGAGCCGCCTCGATCAACAAGGTCCCCGAGCCGCACATGGGGTCCCACAACGGCCGGAGGGGACCGTAGCCGGCCAGGGTGAGCACCGCCGCCCCCAGGGTCTCCCGGAGCGGGGCCCGGGCCGCGTCCAGACGGTAACCCCGCCGGTGCAGGCGTTCGCCGGAGGAGTCCAGACCCAGGCGCCACCGCCGCTCGGCCCGTCGGAGAAGCAACCGCTGGGGGGGCGCCTCGGTCGGGCCCGGCCCGGCCCCGCGAAGGGCGGCGTATGACTTTTGGACCAGGGCCGCCAGCCGTTGGCGGGCCGCCTGGTCCAGGCCGGGGCCGGTGACCGAGACCTCGAGATCGAAACCAGGGCCCAGGAGAGCCTCCCAGGGGAGTTCGGCCAGTCGGCTCGCCAGATGACCCGAGCCGCGGTCCCGGCAGTCCAGGAGGCGCCACCAGATTCGCTCGGCCAGCCGCGACTCCAGATTGCACCGGTAGAGGTCGGTCAGCCGCCCCTCGAACTCGACGGCCCCCGGTTCGGCCGAGGCCGCCACCAGGCCCAGGGCCGACAGTTCCTCCCCCAAAACCCCTTCCGCGCCGCGGCCGGTGGCGGCCACGAAGGTGTGGGTCGGCGCCCAAACGTGGCGCTTGATCCGGCGGAGCAGCGGTTTTGCCCGGGAATCCACGGCTTGTGAGACTAGCACGGGTCCGGAGGGGGGTCAATGGGCGCTTGCGGACCGGGCCCCTCCGGAGTAGAATTGGGTGACTCAACCCGAGGGGGGACCAAATGGCCTCTTTATCGCGCCGCCTGCGGCGGGCCATGCTCTGGCCCGCGGTCCAGGCCGGCCGAAAACTGGATGTCGTCCGGCTCCTGGAACGTGTTTCCTGGTCGGGTCCGGGTCGATGGTGGCGCGAGCAGCTCCCCCACCTTCCACCGGAATTCCCCGATAAGGAGGAAATCGTCGCCCGCACGGTCGAGCTGGCCCGGATCGACACCGGCCGGCGCGGCATCGAGGCCAGGGATGACGAACTGTGGGCCAACGCCCGCCTCATCTCCACCCAGTACGACCACCAGGTCCATCAGATTTTCGTCTACGGGGTCATTCCCATCCTGGCCCACCTGTTCGTCCATCAAAACCCGACGGCCATGTTCATGTCCCCCGACCGCCGGGAGGCGGCCCACGTCGAGAAGATGATCGAGGCCCGGAAAAACGGCCTGGGCATCGTCGCCGTGAGCAACCATTCCTCGCACCTGGACGAATTGATCCTGGGCTTCGTGTTGTTCCACGAGGGCCTGGGCCTGCCGCTGTTCGCCGCCGGGAGCAACATGATGGCCACGACCTCCCTGGAGCGGCTGCTGATGACCGGCTCCTACCGGGTCGTCCGCAAGGGGGCCTCAAAAAGTTATATGTCCTCCCTGGCCAGTTACTGCCGGACCCTGGCCGAGATGGGCAAGATGCAGGGCATCTTCCTCGAGGCCTGGTCCGGCGGGGCCCGGTCGCGCGACGGGTCGCTGCGTTATCCCCGCCGGCTGATCGCCCTGCAGGGGGCCACCTCCGGCGAGACGGACGTCTTGATCCAGCCGGTGGCCGTCAGCTACGACCGGGTGCCCGAGGACGCCGGGCTGGCCAATCGCCGCGGGCCCTTCAGTTGGCTGTACGGCTTCAAAGCCGGGGCCCTGTTCAGACGGCCCCGCCGGGGGCTGCGGGACGGCCTGCGCGGCATCTACGGCCGGGCCTACTGCACCTACAGCCGGCCGTGGCTGCTGTCCGAACTCAGCGAGATGCGCCGAGCCGAGAACTCCGACCTCGAGCTGGACGAGTACGTGGCCCTGCAGTCCATGAAGGCCATCGCCCGGGACAAGAAGGTCATGGCCTCGCACCTGGCCGCCCAGGGGTTGATCCGGGCCCGGAGCCAGGGGATAAGCGACCTGGTCGAGGCCGCGGCCCAGGCCAAAGAGGCCATCGAGGACTACCACCACCGGACCTTTGGCGTGGCCCCGGACTTCGAGGACTTCATCCGCCACAACCCCCTCGAGGTGGCGGTTTATGAAGGTCTGCGCAGCCTGGGCGTGCGTCGGGCCGTGGGGTTCCGCCACCGCCGCCGCCGGGTGTACGTCCGCAACGAGAACCTGCTCCAGTTCTACGCCACCCACGGCGATCACCGGCTGTACTCGCCCTCGGCCAAGGAGAACATCGTCATCGTCGGCGGCGGGCAGTTCGGTTTCGCCCTGGCCTGGCAGGTGGGCGGCCGGGCCCTCGAGGAGAAGGCCTACCACTCGGCCAGCGTCACCCTGTACGATCCCCGTCCGGAGTTGGTCGACCTCATCGCCGACACCCGGCGCCACCCGACCACGGACGAGAAAACCCGCCGGAGCTGGATGGTGGTCAAGGGCGCCGGGGCCCGGGCCGCGGTCCGGGAGGTGGTCATGGGCTTCCGGCATCCGTCCCGGCCCTTCCCCGACGTGCCGCTGCCCAAGAACGTCTTCGCCACCTTTGATACGGACAGCGCCTTTCGCAAGGCCACCGAGGTCATCGTCGCCACCGGGCCCCAGTACCTCGAGCCGGCCGTCGAGACGCTCTTGCTGACGGCCAACCGGCCGCCGACGGTCGTCGTCGCCACCCGGGGCTTTGACCCCGAGTCCCATCGCCTCCCCTACGCCATCATCCAGGACTTGGCCCACCGGCACCAGCGCCGGTTCGAGGCGGTGCTGACCCTGGCCGGGACGATCAGCCCCGAGGAGGTGATCACCGGACGGCCCGGCGTCCTCGTCCTGGCCGGGCCCCAGCCCCAGGCCAACGCCCTGGCCGACTTGTTCGCCCGGGCGCCGATCCAGGTCCGGGTCTCGGACGATCCCGTCGGGGTCGGTCTGGCCGCGGCCCTGGTCGAGGCCTACGTGGTCTGGGGGACCTTCCTGAGGCGGACCGGCCGGGTCAGCGGCCGCCGGGAACTGGGCAGCTACGTCGCCCGGGTGTCGGCCGAGGCCGCCCGGCTGGGCCAGGCCCTGGGAGCCAAACCGGAGACGTTCGCCGCCCACAGCGAGGTCTGGACCGCGGCCATGATCTCGGTCGGCCTGGGCGGCGTGTCGGTCCGCTTCGGCCGGGACGCGGGCGATCTCTTTCGCCGGGAGGAGCTTACCCCGGAGCGGCTGGCCAAGCTGGCCCAGCGCTACGAGGACAACCTGGGGCGGCCGCTCGAGGGCCTGACCTCGATTCGGTCGGCCCACATCACCGCCCGCCAGCTCGGCGTCGACGCCCCGGACCTGGCCGAGGCCAATCAGACGTTTTTCGGGGAGTAGGATCAACGCCGGTCACCCCCGGCCGGTCCGCCGGGTCGGCCTGATATTCAACTTTGATGATCGTTATGACAGGGATTAATTAGGGAAATCAGCCGTCGCTTTAAGTCAATCCCGGCCTCAGTCGAAAACCAGTTGCCTGGCCGCCGGGAGTCAGCCGGTCGAACACTCCCCGTCGCCGCCTTTGGCCGGACACGACTCGCTGCAGCCGCCCGAGCCCGAGCCCCGCGTTTGGGTCCGCCGGGCGTCCTCCTTGAGGCTGCCCGTCAGCGGCTCGCCCCGGTACTCGAGGATCGCCTTGTGCAGGGTCTTGACCGCCAGCCGGACGCAGTGGGCCTTGGTGTCGGGCAGGTCCACGATCTCGCGGACGATGTCCGAGTCCTTGAGGGCCAGGGCCTGGTCCAAGGTCTTGCCCCTGACCATCTGGGTCATGGCGCAGGCCGAGGCGACGGCCCCCGGACAGCCCAGGACCTGAATCCGGGCCTCGTCGATCGTGTCGCCGGACAGCCTCAGGAAGATCTTCATCGTGTCGCCGCAGGGGCCGGTCAGTTGGGACGCCTGGGTGGCGTCGTCCATGACCCCCCAGCCGGGACGCTGGAGATAATACCGGATGGCCTCTTCGGCGTAGCCCGAGCCCTCCAACAGGCTGCGGATGGTGGCCTCGTCGGCCTGGGCGAACAGGGCGATTTCTTTGGCTTCGTCGGACATGGCGATCAGTGCCGACAGCCGCCGTGGCCGTGATGGTCGTCCTGGCCGCCGCCGCAGGTGTGCTGCCGGCCGAACTGGGGCAGTTGGCCGGCGATCAGGGACTCGACGGCCTCCCTGGCCGTGCGGCGTCCCTGGTGATGAAAAACGGTGATGCCCACGGAATGGAAGCCGGTTAGAGGCCGCATGCCCATCCCGCCGGCGATCAGGGCCTGGGCCCCCAGGGAATGGAGCAGGTTGACCGGGGCCAGGCATCCCCCCTGGACGTGGGGCACGTTGGCCGCGGTCT
>JAHJDS010000059.1 GCA_018812395.1 Pseudomonadota bacterium | reverse complement strand
GGCCGTACCCAAGCGACGAAAGTCACGCACCCGCTCTCGCCAGCGGCGCTCTCACAACGCGTATGTCCTGCCGAAAACGGTCAAGTGCCCCCAGTGCGGCGAGCCCCAGCAGCCGCACCGGGCCTGCCCCAGTTGCGGCAAGTATAACGGACGACAGGTCATCGAGACCGAGGGGTAAGCGACGGTGACCATCGCCGTGGACGCCATGGGCGGCGACTATGCGCCGCGAGTGGTCGTGCGGGGGGCGGTCAAGGCCGCGGCCGAATTCGGCCAGCCTGTGGTCCTGGTGGGCGACCAAGCCGCCATCGAGGCCGAACTGGGCAAGATGAAGCGCTACGATCCGTCCCGGGTGTCGATTCGCCACTCGAGTGCGGTGGTGGGCATGGACGAGTCGCCCTCCCACGCCCTGCGGCACAAGACGGACACCTCGATCGACGCCGCCTGGGACGAGGTCCGGGAGGGCCGGGCCGAGGCGGTGGTCAGTTGCGGCCACTCGGGGGCGACCATGGCCTTTGGTCTGAGGGCCGTGGGCCGGCTGCCCGGCGTGGACCGCCCGGCCCTGGCGGCCATCTGGCCGACGCCCTTCGGGCCGGTGGTCATGGCCGACGTGGGGGCCAACGTGGACTGCTCGGGCGAGCAGCTCTTTCAGTTCGGCGTCATGTCCCACGTCTTCGCCCGGCTGGCCCTCGAGATCGAATCCCCGGCGGTCGGTCTGATCAACATCGGCCGCGAGGACAGCAAGGGCAACGACAGGCTCCGTCGGGCCTTCCGGCTCTTCACCGAATCAGGCCTGCCCTTCGTCGGCAACGTCGAGGGCCGGGACGTCTTTTCCGGCCTGGCCCAAGTGGTGATCTGCGACGGCTTCGTGGGCAACGTGCTGCTGAAATTCGCCGAGGGGCTCGATCTCTCCCGGCGGCGGATCCTGGACCGGCTGGCCAAGCGCTCGGGGAGTTCCCGGCGGGGATACCTGCTGATGAAGCCGGCCCTCAGGCGCCACCGCAAGTTCTTCGACTACGCCGAGTACGGCGGCGCGCCGCTGCTGGGCCTGGGGGGGCTGGGCATGGTCTGTCACGGCGCCTCGACGGCCAAGGCGGTCAAGAACGCCGTCGGCCTGGCGGCCGTGTCCCTGCGGCAGCGCGTGGTGGATCACCTGCGCGACGGCCTCAAACCGCTGGCCCACTTGTTAACGAACAAAAAACGGGCGTCTCGTCCCCTGGAGGCGGTGTGATGGACTACTTTTTCACCGAAGAACAGATCATGATCCGGGACCTGTGCCGCGAGATCGCCCGGGAGCGCATCGTGCCGGTCCGGGCCGAACTGGACGAGGCCGAGGAGTTTCCCCGGGAGCTGATGAAGGTCTTGGCCCAGGCCGACCTGTGCGGCCTGATCATCCCCGAGGCTTACGGGGGCCTGGGCGGCGGTTGTCTGGAGAACTGCATCGCGGTGGAAGAGTTGTCCCGGGCCTGCCTGGGGGTGTCGACCACCTACGCCGCCTCTTTCCTGGGGGCCTTCCCCATTATGCTCTACGGCAGCGACGCCCAGAAGGAGAAGTACCTGCCGGCCGTGGCCGGCGGGGAGAAGCTGGCCGCCTTCGCCCTGACCGAGTCGGCCTCGGGCTCGGACGCCGGCTCGATCCAGACCCGGGCCGAAAGGGACGGTGACGACTACGTCATAAGCGGCTCGAAGCAGTGGATTACCAACGGCGGCGAGGCCCAAATTTACAGCGTCATCGCCATCACCGATCCGACCAAGGGCCCCCGGGGCGCCTCGGCCTTCATCGTCGAGGACGGCGATCCCGGCTTCTCTTTCGGGCGCAAGGAGAGCAAGCTGGGCATCCGGGCCTCGGCCACCCGGGAACTGATTTTCGACGACTGCCGGATTCCGGCCGATCGTCTGCTGGGCCGGGAGGGCCTGGGCTTCGTCATCGCCATGCGGACCTTTGACCAGTCCCGGCCCGGCGTGGGCGCCCAGGGAGTGGGCGTGGCCCAGGGGGCCCTCGACGAGGCGGCCAGGTTCGCCAAGGAACGCCAGCAGTTCGGCCGGCCGATCATCGGCTTTCAGGCCGTGGCTCATATGCTGGCCAACATGGCCACCAAGATCGAGGCCGCCCGGGCGCTGACCTACGCCGTGGCCCGGCACATCGACTCCGGGGCCAAGGACATCGGCAAGGTCAGCGCCATGGCCAAGCTCTTTCCGACCGACGTGGCCATGGACGTGACCACCGACGCGGTCCAGGTCCTGGGCGGGCACGGCTACATGCGCGACTATCCGGTCGAGAAGATGATGCGCGACGCCAAGATACTTCAAATTTACGAGGGGACCAATCAGATCCAGCGCAACGTCATCGGCCAGGAACTGAACAAGGAATACGGACGCCGTAAATGAGGATCGCCGTCTGTCTGAAGCAGGTCCCGGACACGACCGAGGTCAGGATCGATCCGGAGACCAACACCCTGGTCCGCCAGGGGGTGGCCTCGATCATCAACCCCTTTGATCTGTTCGCCCTGGAGGCCGCCTTGCGGCTCAAGGAGGCGGCCGGCGGCACGGTGACCCTGCTGAGCATGGGTCCGCCCCAGGCCGAAGAGGCCCTGCGCGAGGGCCTGGGCTTCGGCGCCGACGAGGCGGTCCTGCTCACGGACCGGGCCTTTGCCGGGGCCGACACCTGGGCCACCTCGCTGACCCTGGCCGCGGCGATCAGGCACTTGGGGCCCTTTGACCTGGTCGTCTGCGGCAAGCAGGCCATTGACGGCGACACGGCCCAGGTGGGGCCCGGCCTGGCCCAGCATCTGGGCTGGCCGTTCGTGGCCGGCGTCAAGGCCTTCGAGGTCCCCGGCGAGGGCCGGCTCAGGCTGAGCCGGATGATGGACGACGGCTACCAGGTCGTCGAGATGGACCTGCCGGGACTCTTAACCGTGGTCCGCGAGGTGGGCGAGCCCCGGCCGCCCTCGCTCAAGGCCAAGATGCGGGCCAAGAAGGCCGAGATCAAGTCCCTGGGCGCGGCCGACCTGGGGCTCGACGAGGGCCGGGTGGGCCTGGCCGGGTCCTTCACCCAGGTGGTCAAGGTCTTCGCCCCCACCCTCCGGGCCGAGCGGGAGATGATCGAGGGCGAGGCGGCGGTCCAGGCCCGCCGGGTGCTCGATAAGCTCGTCGACGGCGGGGTAATCAAGGTCGGTCTGCGGTAGCGAGGCGGGTAGGGTGGCGCTTCATTTTGATCTGGATCTGTGCAACGGTTGCGGGGCCTGTGAGGAGGCCTGTCCCTTCGGGGCCATCGACCTCAAAGACGACCAACCGATCCTGGGCGAGGGGTGCAATCTGTGCGGGGCCTGCGTCGATGTCTGCCCCGAGGAGGCCGTCTCGATCGACGAGGTGGACCGGGCGGCGGCCTCCGAGGAGGCCAAGGGCGTCTGGGTCTTCGCCGAGCGCCGCCAGGACGGCCTGCAGGCGGTGGGGCTCGAATTGCTGGGCGCGGGCCGGAAGCTGGCCGACGATCTGGGGGTCGGGCTGTCGGCCGTGCTGTTCGGCCCGGACTTGGATCTGTCCGCGGACGCGGCCCGGCTCATCGCCCATGGCGCCGACGAGGTGCTCCTGGTGGCCGACCCGGCCCTGGCCGAGTTTTCCGACGACGCCTACGGCTCGGTCCTGAGCCGGCTGATCCTGGACCGCCAACCCGAGGTGGTCCTGTGCGGGGCGACGACCATCGGCCGGTCCTTCTTCCCGCGGGTGGCGGTCGAGGTCGGCACCGGCCTGACCGCCGACTGCACCGCCCTGGCCATCGACCCCGAGCGGCGGCTACTGCTCCAGACCCGGCCGGCCTTTGGCGGGAACATCATGGCCACCATCATCTGTCCTTCCCGCCGGCCGCAGATGGCCACCGTCCGGCCCCGGGTGATGAAGATCGCTCCTTCGGACGAGGCCCGGGCGGGCGAGGTGATCCGGGTCGAGGACCATGGGCCGATCGAGGTCCGGACCAGGCTCGTCGAGGCCGTCCGGGAGGTGACCGACAAGGTGGACCTGGCCGGCGCGGAGGTGATCGTCACCGGCGGCCGGGGCCTGGGCTCCGCCGCCGGTTTCGGGCTGCTCCGGGAGTTGGCCGAACTCGTCGGCGGCGTGGTCGGCGCCACCCGGGGGGCCGTGGATAACGGCTGGATCGATTACGCCCACCAGGTCGGCCAGACCGGCAAGACCGTGTCCCCCAAGTTGTACATCGCCTGCGCCGTTTCCGGGGCGGTCCAGCACCTGGTGGGGATGCAGAGTTCCGATGTCATCG
>JAHJDS010000058.1 GCA_018812395.1 Pseudomonadota bacterium | reverse complement strand
GTTCCGGCCTTGCCCGTGAACGACCCGATCAGGGTGGTCACCCCTTCCCAGACCAGCTTGACCTTGTTCCAGAAGTTGGTGAGCTTCGTGGCGATCCCGCCGAAATTGGACTTCCAGGCCTTGCGGAACAGGTAGACCAGGCCGGCTATGGCCGCCAGGGCCAGCGTGACCGGCAGGAAGGTCTTCGCGATACTGGACATGGCGATCCGGGCGTACCGGCCGAAGAAGTGCCAGGCCACCGCGCCGGCGCCCAGGGCGAATACCAGGCCGCCGATGGCGAACACGATCCGGGTGATGGTCCCCACCAGACGGGGATTCTCCGAGGCGAACCGCTGCACGGCGGTGATCACCTTGCCGATGGCGTTGACGATGGGGATGACCACCGGCAGCAGGGTCTTGCCGATGCTCTCGAACAGGTTGTGCATCCGCTGGCCGAAAAGCTTCAACACGTCGCCGATCCGCATGTTCATCGCCCGGGCCATCTCGACGGTCACCGCCGTTCCGCCCTTCATCGCCCCCTTGAGCTCGCTCAGCTTGGCCGTCAGGTACTTGGTCTTGCCGGCGAAGGCCATGATGAACTTGACCGCCTCGGCCGACCCGAAGGCCTTCTGCAGGGCCATCTGGGCCTTGGCCTTACTGAGATCCCCGAACTTGGCCTCGATCTTCTTGAGGATGCCGACAAAGGGCAGCAGGCGCCCCTGGGAGTCGGTGAAGCTCATCCCCAGGGCCTTCTGGGCCTTGAGCACCGTGGTCAGGAAGGCCCGGTAGCCCGTGCCGGCCTCGGCCGCGGTGCCGAACGCCCCCTTGGCCACGCCCAGGATGGCCAGCTGCTCGTGAAACTTGACCCCCATGCCCTGGGCCGCCCGGCCGATGCTGCTGATACCTTGCACCAGGTCCCGGCCGTCGGTGCGAAACACCTTGACCGCGGCCGAGATCCCGCCGCTGACCATCCGGCCGAAGTCCAGGTCGGACATGTTCTTGTAGGAACTCTTGTAAACCCCGTAGATCAGGGCGAACAGCTTGGTCATCTCGCCGGCCGAGGCCTTGGTCGCCTTGGCCGTCAGCACGGCCATCCGGGTGTACTCGGCCACCCCCGCATCGGACAGAGACTCGATGCCGCTCTTGATGTCATAGGCCGCGGTGATGAACTGCGCTTTCGAGTACCCGGCCCACTTGTTGGTGAATCTGGTGGCGGCCTTGTCCAGGACCGCGAAATTCTTGTAGCCCAGGGACCCCATCTCGCCCAGGGCCTGCTGGCTGGCGACGGTGGACCGGACCAGGAGTCCCATCCCGCCGATCACGGCGCCGCCGGCGGCCATGAGTTTCAGTCCGGCCCGCATCCGGTCGATGCTCTTGGCGAAGCGCCTCGACGCCCGGTCGCTGGCGGCGCCCAGGGACTTCATCCGCCCCTCGAGGCCGCCGACCACACCACTGGCCATGTCCTTGGCCCGGAAGAGCATGCCGATGCCGAACGAGGCGTCCATGAGTCACCCAAATAAAAACCCCGCCTCGGATGAGACGGGGTTGATGAAACGGCCGCCCGATTGGGCAGCCGGTACTTGTTAGACTGAGCTAAGCGTATTCCACCTTCAGGTTTTCAACGATCAGCGGCGGCAGTTTGCCTTGACCGTATTTATCTTTAAACTCGAGGAGTTCGAAGCCCACTGCGTTTCGTTCCTGGTCGTAATCAATGATGATCCCGGGAAGCACCTCGTCACTCTCCCCGACGGGGGAATCGATGAGCAGGATGCGAAGGATGTCCGTTTGGGAGTCGTAACTCATCCTCATGGTTCTTCACCCCGCCCCCTGAAATCCGTATCCGACCTCGACCGTCACTTCATCGCCTGCATGACCGCCACCCGCTCCATCTTGATGACGTCTCCGAAAAGGACGTTGAGGATCAGGACCACCCGCTCGGGCTTCCAGGCCAGGATGATGGTCATGAAGTCCTTGTCATCGAACTCCGGCGCCCGGTGGGCCGGGAGCTTGCCGACACTGATCAAGTGTCGGATGATCTCCCTGGCCCGGGCCATGTCCACGTCGCCGCCCAATTTAAACCCGTCGCAGAGCGGGATCCGGGCCGGGCTGTTCTGGTGGTAGTCCGGGGGTGGCCCGGCCAGACCGACGTCGGCCGGCTCCAGAATCAGCGGGCTCTTGTCGGCCAGGACGTCGGGGCTTAGCCCCCACAGCCCGATGATTTGTTGAATATCGTCGCCCATACCATGAGCCTACCAGGGACCACGGGCGGCAGACACGAAGAAAACCGGGCGGGGATTCATCGGGCTAGGAATCATCCACCGCCCAGGTGCCCTCGGGCGTCCCCAGGGATTTCCAGGTGTCGTCGTCCACGGCCACGATCTCGAGGTACCCGGCGTCGGTGACGTTCTTGTACTTCTTGCCGGCGGCCGAGCCGCAGACGGAGTCCCCCGCGGCCGCCTGCAGGATCACGTCCTGGCCGGCCACGTCCTTGAGGATGCGGTAGGTCAGGCCGGTCGAGGCGTCGGGCAGGTTGATGGTCAGGGCCCCCAGGGCGCCGATGTTGGTGATGAATTCACCCGAAGGCCCGGCGTCGACCGTGGTCCCGCCGGCGTCGGCGGCGACGTTCACCACCGGGGTCTTGATCTTGCCGGCCAGGGCGTCGTCGGCGTTGGTGTCCACCGTGGCCAGGGCGGTCCTGAGACCCTCGAGGATGCTCTTGAGTTTGTCGTGGATGTGGGCCAGGCCCCGGCCCAGGGCGGTCGGGATGTCGGGTAACGTCACGGCCATGATGTCCTCCTGTTATCGCCGGGCGTCGGCTTCGATTTCCTCCAGGGCCCGGCGTTTCTCTTCGTTGAACTCGGCCATGGCCTCGAGGTAGTCCTCGGTGGCCTTGGGGGTGAGACTCCTGATCTCGGCCTCGGTCCAGCCCCAGCGGTTGAACTGGAACGTGGCCACGATCTGCTTGCGGAACTCCGACTCGTCGAGTTGGAGCTCTAGTCGAAAAAATCCAGGAAATCGACCTCCACCTTGAAGGTGTCTCCGGATGGGGTCTGGACCTCGATCTCATTG